>CAZGMW010000190.1:0-4320 GCA_964526895.1 uncultured Planococcus sp.
CACAATTCCTCCTCTTTACTTAATAATAATTATTCTAATGTAGACAATATACCACATCCCTTTCCAAAAAGAAAGTAATTGAGAATTTATGTTTTTAATTGATAATGATAATCATTCATACAAATACAATTCAATAAATAATCGATAATCATTATCGTTAATAAAAATAGTTTGATTTCGAGAGAACTCTTTACTTACTTTTAGTAACCGAATGTAGTACGATATTTTTATTACAGATATTAATGGGGGAATCCGAATGGCACAAATGAAACTGGAGCCGCAGGTGTTTGCGGTATTAAAAGATAAAATCCAAATGATCAAATCAGAAGAAGGCGCCATTTACCTGGTAGGCCCGATTCGGCTGCCGGTCAATCTGGACGGTGATACGATTATCTTCAATTGGTATTGCTGGCTCAATCTTGAAGAAGTCACAGAAGACTACGAGAAAATCATTGAAAAGCTTTCATCCGCCAATTTGGCTGAGTATCAGCAATCGAGCGTCCTCGTTTATGGAGATTTCGAAAACAGCGAAGATGCATTGATTCGCATGCACTCCATTTGCCACACCGGTGATATTTTCGGCAGTAAACGATGCGATTGCGGTTTCCAATTGAAGCAGTCCATGAAACGCATTACCCAACACGGAAGTGGAGCATTATTCTATTTGGCAAATCACGAAGGCCGCGGCATCGGGTTGTTCAGCAAAGCGATGGCCTATGTCCTGCAGGAAAACGGCTATGATACGGTTGAAGCCAATGAAAGCCTTGGATTTGTGGATGATTCCAGAAGTTACGATGACGCGATTGCCGTACTTCGCGCATTGCGCACAAAACCTGTCACTTTGATGACCAATAACCCGAAGAAAGTGGATGCCATTGAAAAAGCCGGATTGGCGATCGCTTCCCGCACTTCCTTATGGGGTGACGAATCCGAATATAACGCCGCTTACCTGGACACAAAAGTAAAACGTTCCGGCCACATCAAGGGGGAGGACAGCGTCCATGCCAAGTCATGAATTCTATATGGACCTTGCGCTGAACACTGCACGCACTATGAAAGGCCAAACAGATCCCAATCCGCTCGTCGGCTCTGTCATTGTGAACCATAACCGGATTGTTGGGGTCGGCGCCCATTTAAAAGCGGGCGAACCCCACGCAGAAATCCATGCTTTGCGGATGGCCGGCGAAGGCGCGCTCGGCGGCACGATTTATGTAACGCTCGAACCTTGCTCTCACTTCGGCCGGACCGGACCGTGTGCGCAGGCCATAATCGACGCCGGGCTTGCCAAAGTTGTGATTGCTGCGCTCGATCCAAATCCTCTCGTCTCAGGCAATGGCGTAAAAATGCTGAAACACGCTGGAATTGAAGTTATTTCCGGTATCCGCGAACAAGAATCTTTAAAGATGAATGAAGTGTTCAATAAGTTTATCACCACGCAGAGGCCTTTTGTCACGTTAAAGGCAGCTTCAACTCTCGACGGGAAAATTGCGACCCATTCACTCGACAGCAAATGGATTACATCTGAAGATGCGCGCCGGGATGTCCATGAATTGCGGAGCGAACACATGGCGATTCTTGTCGGCGTTGGCACAGTAATCGAAGATGACCCAGAGTTGACCGCACGCATTCCGAACGGCCGCAATCCTCTTCGCGTCATTCTCGATTCTTCCCTGCGTTTGCCGCTGGATGCCAAAGTGGTTGTGGACGACGCGGCTGAAACCTGGATTTTCACCAGCCAGACATACGACCGCTCTAAAAAAGAGCAGCTGGAACAGGCCGGCATCCGCATTTTTGAAACTTCCGGCGAAACACGAACAGATGTGAACGATATGATGCGGATTCTCGGTGAAAGCAACATCTCTTCTTTATTCATCGAAGGCGGCGGCACTGTCAATTCCACTTTTCTTGAAAAAGGGCTGATTGATAAAGTGGTCCTGTACTTCGCCCCGAAACTTGTCGGCGGCAGCAACGCGCCCACCTTCCTTGAAGGTACCGGGTTTGAATTGATGAAAGATGCCATCGACCTGGCAGACGGAGAATTCACAAAAGTCGGCAAAGATTTTAAATTTATTGGTTATCCTGAAAAGTGAGGAATTAAAAACATGAAATTCGGTTTTGATGTAGACGATACTTTGATTAATTTAAGGGAATATGCTTTTCATTATTATCAAGAGCAGTTGGGGAAAAAAGTGGCAATCGACGTATTTCATGAACTCGACCGCGTGGAAATCCATGAAGCATTCGGCATGACCGATGAAGAAGGTAAAGATATGTGGAACAAGTCAGTGGATTATATCTATTACACCGATTGCCCTGCATACCCGGGAGCAGTTGAAACGTTGAAGCAGCTACACGCCAACGGGCACGAAATCTACTATATTACGGCGCGGTCGGCGAAACACGGCAAAGACACGAAGGCTTGGCTGAAAAATCAGGGGTTTCCGGTTAATGACGCGCGATTCTATTGCGGAATGAAAGACGAAGAAAAAGTGAAGATCATCAAAGAACTCGAATTGGATTATTATTTCGATGATAAGCCGGAAGTGCTCGAAACTTTGACACATGATGGTTTGAACGTTTTTGTGAAAGATCAATCCTATAACCGCCACCTGGATATGCCGCGCTTTAAAGAATGGGCTGAGTTGGAAAGCCTGATGAAGAAAAACAATTGAAATCTGCACAAAACAGCCGACTTGGGGTTCAAGTCGGCTGTTTTAGCGAAACAACACTCGAAAAAATTTCTGAAGCAGAAACTCTTTCCTATTGTCATTCTGCTTGATCTTCATACGGCAATGTTTCAAATACCACTAAGGCAAGGGTGGCAAGCGGTCCCATTAGAAGTGACAGTAAAAACCAGTTAATTCCGCTCCTATTCTTTCCTTGGGCAACGCCGGCATTGATCAAAGCAAGCGTTCCCCATCCTACATAATATTCGTTATTCATTTCTCCCCCGCCTCCCTTTTTCTAAATTCTACCATATAAAAAAGAAGGCGGATTTTTTCCGCCTTCTCTAATAATGGATATTCTTCAGTTTTTTGAAGGTAGTTACGAATGCTTGCGGATCATCCGGTACATTATAGGTAACGACACCTCTATGTGTATGCAGATATAATAGATTGGCGTCATCTGAAAATGATTTATACGAGATATCCCAGACGTTTGCCAATTTCAAGGTAGTGGTGGAAGAAACGAGGACATCTTCATACAAATGAAGATCGAACTCATTTTTGATGATCTTTAACTCTCCCGCTTCAATGGAACGTTCCGTATTGACATAAGTGACGGTGGACAATAAGCTCGATTGCTCCACTTCTTCGGAAGCCCCCTTCAACTCTTTTAAAGAAGTCTACCTTATTCTTAAGCTTCCAGGCAACCAATTCGGGCTAGAAACAGCTCATAGACGGCAAGACAATCCAAGTGTTACAATTTTCACACAAATCATTTTCATGGAGAAGGAGAATGTCGTATGGATAGTTGGTTCGGCACAGGCTCAGAGCATGATTTCATACCTTTTTCAACCAGCCACCTAATTGTATTGACAGTGGCTCTTTTGGGTCTCCTCCTGCTGTTGCTATTCAGGAAACGACTGGTGAAGAGAACACGTTCTTTCCAATTCTTGCGCTGGATGCTTTTTTCACTATTAGTGTTATGTGAACTCTCTTATCAATATTGGGCCTTCTCAAACGATATCTGGTATGCGGCGGGACACCTGCCTCTTCATTTATGCGGCGTCGCTTCCATCATTGCCATGATCAGTTTACTGACATTGCGCAAAAGTTGGATTCAAATTTCTTTTTTCATCGGCATCCTTCCGTCGTTTCTTGCTTTGGTCACTCCTGACATGCCGTACGATTACCATCATTACCGTTTCTGGGTCTTTTTTACGCTTCATATGGCCATCCCCTGGGCCAGTTTGTTTTTAGCCCTGTCCAAACCGGAATTCATCAATCTGCGTTCCGTTTTCAAAGTCTTTGGGCTGCTGGTCGCCTACGCGCTCATTATTGGATTTTTGGTGAACCCCCTGATTGATGCAAATTATCTGTATTTGTCTCAGCTTCCAAGTGCTGAAACGCTCTTAAGTTTTTTCGGAGACGGCGTATGGTATTACCTGAACCTCGGCATTACCGCATTGCTCTTATTTCTATTGCAATTTTTTCTGTGGAAGCAGTTTATACTCAAAAAGCAAAAAAGACTGCCGTAGGGGCAGTCTTTTTTAGATTCTCATATAAAAGCATCAATCAGTGTCAAAGTATTCGTTCGTCAAGTCGCCATTGACCCCAATGCCGGCAGCACTGCCTTCGCCTGCCGCGATGATCAATT
>CAZGMW010000191.1:0-4276 GCA_964526895.1 uncultured Planococcus sp.
TGCCGACGAATATGAAAAAATTACGTGGCCGGATGCCCGCACGATGCAAAACACCATAATAGTCAAGGCCCACACATGGGATTCCCATTATAAGGAAGCAAATGCATCGAAAGAACAAATAGGCGTGATCAGCGGAGCTATAGCAACTGAAGCGGGAATCGAAACGCAAGATGAATTTGAAAAAAGAGTCTTCGATGATTTTGTACGCTGCAAGAAAACGATCGAAGAGAAAATGGGTTATGAAGTCGTTTCGATATCCTACCCTTTCGGCGACTATTCAGCCGATACGATCCGCCTGGCCCAATTGGCCGGCTATAAAATAGCTTTCACTGTCAACCCCGGTATGATCAACAGGGAAACGGACTCACCTTTTGAGTTGAAGCGAATTACAGCAGATGGAGCTTATTCCGCTGAGCAGTTGGTGGCAAAGATTGAAGAAGCGCGCTAACGTAAGCCCTTATAATATAGACGAGAAAACCCCCGATATCCGTTAGATATCAGGGGTTTTCCATGCGCTTCCGAATATTCCATTGAGTGATTGAAACTATTCCTGCAACATTGCTGATAAATCAAATGGTTCTGTTTTGCTGAGAACCGCGCCGCGGGAATTGAGGACCGCGAATTCAACGTCTGATCCTGAACTGATGCGATCCTGGCTGAAGGAGAAAGCAGCCACTCCCGGTTCCGCTTTCCGCCAGGCTATTTCTTCGACTTCCTCACCATCGACAAGCAACTTAGCGTATTTCGGTGCGCCTTCAACAAAGACTTCATAAAGAGTGCCTTTTTCAGTTACACGTTGGACAGTCATTTCAGGGTAAAGTCCGAGATGATAATCGGAAGCCGCCGAAAATTCCATATTCGGCAGCAAGTCGGCGGAATAGCGCTCCCCGTGAAGCCAATCGTATTGAATGACTTCCAGATCCTTCATTTCTTCCGAATTATCGCCCATCTGCGATTTCCACTGTGCGTAAGGAATGACGGCTTCGTCTTTTTCGCGCATGCGATCCAGAATGGCAGTAAGCGTGTTCCCTTCTACTCCTGCCATTTCCATTGTGATCGGACCGAATTGATTCGGCGAGATATCAAGTTCCTGAGCTTCATTGCCTTCCGACTGCCAGACAAAATATGGAACTTTATGCGTAGCGATATAATCATCGTAATTATTCAGCATATCTTCCACAACAGCTGCCCCGTTGGCACCATATAATTCATTGCTGTTCGGGAAAGCAGGGTAATGATCGCCGAAGAATACAACAATCGAAGGCTCATCACGCTGCTCCAAATTTTCGATGAGCCGGCCGAGTTCTTTATCAATATTATGCGCTATCTGGGTGTAATAGTTTAGATATGGCTGTGTCTCAGAAGGCAAGGCGCCTTCTTTCACGAATTCAGATTCTCCTTTTTCCAAATAAGGCATATGCCCCTCGGCTGCGACCGCATGGATAAAATCAGGACCTTCCGTATATTCCAACGTTTCAAGCACGGAATTCGTGATGTGCTTGTCTTCCGGGAATGGCTGGGATGAATTGTTCGGACGGTCAAGATCCATGAAATCACCGGAAATGAATTGGTCGAACCCAAGCTGTTTATACACCGACTCACGCTGGTAAAACCAGCCGAAATAAGTATGGATTGCGGTGGTGTCATAACCGGCATCCCGGAATGCATACGCGGCAGACGGCAAAGGTTTTTTGACGAATAACTGATACGGTACAAAATCTGCACGCATGAATTGCATGCTGAAACCTGTCAATGCCTCAAATTCAACGTTGGCTGTACCACCGCCAAACTCGGGAGTATACATATGGCCATGCAAAGATTCACTATAATACTTACGGAAATTCGGAATCGGATCCTGCTTGAAATGCTGCTCCCCGAAGAAATAAGGATCTACGAACGATTCGCTCATAATGAAAATGACATTCGGCTTTTCACCATTATTTCCGGCTGGAGCCGGCTCATATTCCGTCCCGATCGTCTCCAGGGTTTCGACTGAGTAATTCTCCAGCGGTTCAACTTCCGCTTCCTTGGCAAGCAAGATGAAATTGCCCAGGACACCATTTTGCATAAGTGCCACTTCAAGCTTCCACCATGAAGTCTGGAAATTAGCTTCTTGCATTGGAGAAAATGGCTTGTCCGTCCATAAAGCGAAAAGGAAGAATGCAGACAAGCAAAAAACGCCTATTTTCAAAAACCAATTCTCTTTAAGCTTTGGAATCGCCAGGAAAATCACCGCGAGCACGGCCAGAAATGCGACTCCTCCAAGAATCACTAAAAATATATTGAAATCCACCGGCAATTCGAAGCCGCCGAGCTCGTCCAACAAATAAAAATCGCCGAGTGCGACCGGTGAACTGCGGAGTTCCATTTTAATTTTATTCGCAAACGCGAATATCACCAGTAACGCACTGATAATAACACCTGACAGCATATACCAACGCCGCGGCAGCACATAGAAAAGATTGAACAGCGCCAGAACGAGAAAGACGTTAACGTAAACGCGCTTATCAAAATCTGCGAACCATTGGCCGATCGGCAGCGTCAATACTTGCCGAACGATTAATTCAGTGGCGATCAGCGTCACAATTGGTAAAACAACCATAAAGAGCAGCGTCAAAATCCTAGTAAACAGCTTGTTAAATTTAGGTATTTTCATAGTAAATATACACTCTTTTCTTCATTATTAGTACTTGATATCCATTAATAAGCAAATCGACTTCCGGCTATTATACCATATATAAGTAATTCACTGTTCAGAATAAACACGACACGGAGCAGACAAATCTCCTAATTGACGGACGGATCCTGTGAACCGTCTGATAATTATACATCGGACGCGTTGGATGAGCACAAGCTTATATATGCGTAAGCATCCAGCCAGATTTCGCCTTTACTCACTAAAATTGTCCAATAAAAAAAGCGGATTCCTAGACTGACATAGCGATTTGAGACACCTATAAAACACCTCTTTAGGCTGCTTGCGCCCCGAATTCTTTGGGGGCCAGGTAGCCTAATTTTTCTAGGATCCGGTCTTCGTTGTAGTAACGCATGTATTCATTCACTTTCTCCACGACCTGGATATTGTGCATCGAATTGAATTTGACGTACTGGAATTCCTCCGACTTGATATTGGAATGGAAGGATTCAATGACCGCGTTGTCCCAACAGTTTCCACGCCTCGACATACTGCTCACTGCGTGTTTCTCCTTGATCAAGTTCTGATACGCATACGATGTATAGACGCTCCCCTGATCCGAGTGGATGATAATCCCCTCGGGATAGCCCCTGAGTTTCAGCGCTTCATTCAAGGTATCGACAACCAGTGGCGTTTGCTGGTGATCGTACATCTTGTACGCGACAATTTCGTTATTGAACAGGTCCATGATCGTCGACAGGTACATCGTCGAGCTCCCGTACTGGATATACGTGATATCCGTCACCCATTTCTGGTTCGGCGCAGCTGCCGTGAAATTGCGCTCCAGAAGATTCGGCGCAATGATGACCGATTCGCCTTGTGATTTCCACTTCCGCTTCGGTTTGATCCGACATTGCAGGTGATGCTTTTGCATGATGGCTTGAACCGTATTGCGGTGCCGGTCCAGCTTGTAAGTTGCCATCAATAACTTTTTGATTTTCCTGTGGCCAAAACGATACTTCGTTTTCTTGCACAACGCAATAATCGCTTCTTCCACTTCCGTCAACACGCTTGTGACGCCATCGGCGAGCCACCGGTAATAAGAGGAGCGCGGGACACTAAATGCAGATAAAATGGCCGTCACCGTATATTTTTTTCGGTATTTCTCGACCAATTGAAGAACTACTTCTTTTTCAACTCCTCTTTCAGTTCCAAATACTTTTTTAAGATCTCGTTCTCCATTTTCATGTGCGCAAATTGGCGATCTTTCTTCTCTTCTTCACTCGCGAATTCCGGCCCATGTCCATAAGAATATTGCTTGCCAATGGGTTGATCGAACCGGTGGATTTCATTTGCCCGGTACCATCTCATCCACGTCTCAATCTGCGACTTATTTTTGATCCCGTGTTTCTCCATAATCTCTTTCGTTGTCAGCTGGCCACTCATTTTGTCTTTTACGACGGCCCATTTCGTCTCACTTGAATATACGTTTTTGCCCATGCAAAAACACCTCCGATTTCAGTACTTGTGGTAAGTGTACCATTTCGAAGGTGTTTTATATTGTCCCATTTAATTATGTTAGTCTAAAACCATATGAATGGTGGATTGCTTTTTTGTGTGTTTTTGTCTAGACTCGAGCAC
>CAZGMW010000192.1:0-4271 GCA_964526895.1 uncultured Planococcus sp.
AAAAATTCGCAGAAGCGGGAGCGGAATGGCTGCATATAATAATTGCATACCCAAACAAATTCCTAGCAGCGGTATACCCTTTTCAGGCAGTGAACGGATAAATTCCGACAATCCTTTCGAATCCAGCAAATCCATTGCATCGGGAAATGCCCCCACGCCTGGCAAGAGAATTGCTTCCGCTTCCAGCAGCGTTTCCGGGTCATCGGAAAGAATGACTGTGCAATCGAGTTTTTTCAAAGCCTGTTCGACACTGAAAAGATTGCCCATGCCGTAATCGATGATGCCGATAATCATGTTAACAGCCCCTTTGTCGAAGGAACTCCTTTGACCCGCGGGTCTATTTGAGTCGCTTCATCAAGTGCGCGTGCCAGCGCTTTGAAAACAGCTTCGATAATGTGATGTGTGTTCTTGCCATAATGGATGATGACGTGGACATTCATGCGTGATTCAAGCGCAAATTTCCATAAGAATTCATAAACCAGTTCCGTATCGAAAGTGCCTACTTTTTCATTTGGGATGTCGCCTCTGAACTCAAGATGAGGACGATTCGAACAATCGATGACCACTTGCGCAAGTGCGTCATCCATCGGTACAAATGCATTACCATAACGGCGAATGCCTTTTTTATCGCCAAGCGCTTCTCTGACAGCCTGGCCCAGTACAATTCCGATATCTTCAGTTGTGTGGTGATCATCGATGTGGGTATCGCCATCCGCTTTAATGTCCCCATCAAACAAGCCGTGCTTGATGAAAAGATCCAGCATGTGGTCCATAAACGGTACACCCGTCTCAATATTCGCTTTGCCTTCACCGTCCAGTGAAAAGGCGATATCTATCTTTGTTTCATTTGTATTCCGTTTCAGTTCCGCTTTTCTCATGTTCGATTCTCCTTTTTCCATTGCCGTGATTCCACTGCCCGCGCATGGGCTTCCAGGCCTTCAAGTCTTGCCAACCGGGCTATCTTCTCTTTATTGTCCTGCCACGCCTGCTCGCTGTAATGGATGATGCTCGTCCGCTTTAAAAAGTCATAGACAGACAAAGCACTTGAAAATCTTGCTGTGCTGTTGGTCGGCAACACGTGGTTCGTGCCGGCAAAATAATCACCGATCGGTTCCGATGAATAGCGTCCGATGAAGATGGCGCCTGCATGTTTAATCTTCTCAGCATCTTCTACTGCGTTCGCTGTCATGATTTCAAGATGCTCTGGTGCCAATTGGTTGGCCGCATCTATCAGTTCTTCCATTGTTTCCCCGAGATAAATTGCCCCGAAACCTTCGATAGCTGCCCGGGCAATTGACTGCCGCGGCAATTCCGTCAATTGTCTCTCGACTTCGTCTGATACTTCTTTTGCCAACGATTCATCGTTCGTCAAAAGCACCGCACTCGCCATCGGATCATGTTCTGCCTGCGACAGCAAATCTGCCGCAATTTCGTCCGGGTAAGCTGTCGCATCTGCTATAATGGCAATTTCACTTGGACCTGCAATCATATCGATTGCCACGTCTCCATTCACTTCGCTTTTGGCCAGCGCCACATATATATTGCCGGGACCTGTTATCTTATCGACCGGCGAAATAGATTCGGTGCCGTAAGCCAATGCTGCGATTGCCTGCGCTCCGCCCGATTTATAGATTTCATCAATGCCAAGAATATGGGCAGCTGCTAACACACCGTCAGACAAGGAGCCGTCTGCTGCAGGAGGTGAGATCAGTACAATTCTTTGAACGCCTGCCGCTTGAGCTGGAATAACGTTCATCAGAACCGAAGAAGGATAGGCGGCTGTTCCGCCCGGGACGTATAAACCAGCAGAATCGATGGCTGTTACTCGTTGTCCGACATAAGAACCATTTTCCTGGGTCACTTTATATCCTTCCTGCTTTTGATTTTCATGGTATGCTCTGATATTTTCAGCAGCCTCTGTCAGGTCGCTTAATAATTGGGGATCAAACCGCTGTACCGCCTCGGCGATTTCGTCCTGAGAAACCCGTAAATCGGTTAAATCGGCGTGATCCCATTTTTTTGCAAAACGAACCAGCGCAGCGTCCCCTTCATTTCGAACCATTTGAATGATTTCTTTTACAGCCTCTAATTGTTCGGCTGTCGCATTTCCGCCAGTTCTTCTAATCGAAACCGCGGACGACAATCGAGTGATGTTCATATATACGCCTACTTTCTTAAACGCTCCACGATTTCATCGATCCTCTTCTGTTTCAGCCGGTAGCTGACCGGGTTCGCAATAAGCCGTGAAGTGATGTCTGTAATTTTATCGTATTCGACCAATCCATTTTCTTTCAAGGTTTTGCCGGTCGAAACAATATCGACAATCCGTTCTGCCAAACCGATCATCGGCGCCAGTTCGATTGAACCATTCAACTCGATGATTTCAACCTGCTCTCCTCTGCTGCGGAAAAATTGGGATGCGATATCCGGATATTTCGTGGCGATACGCGGAGTCATTTCATCCATTTTCGTATCCGGCAGTCCGGCAGTCGCTATATAACAACGGCTGATTTCAAGATCCAACAGCTCATGAATATCCCGCGCCTGCTCAAGCATCACATCTTTTCCGGCTATACCGATATCGGCTACGCCATGTTCCACATAAACAGGCACATCCATCGGTTTCGATAAAATAAAGCGGAACCCTTCATTTGGCGCCTCTACGATCAATTTACGGGAATCGTCCAACTCCTCAGGCAAGTCAAAACCTGCCTTTACAAGCAGTTCATAGGCTTCTTCAAAAATACGGCCTTTCGGCATCGCAATCGTCAACTTATCCATTTTCTTCACCGTCCATCCGAATCACATTTAAAAACAGTGAACTGAATTCTTTCTGCGCTTTTACAGCAGGAGCGAATTGAAGTGTCACTCTCTTACCGGCCGTTCTTAATTTATTTGCTTCTATATGCGCATTTTCTTCATTTTCTTCATTGAATAAAATTAAGGTTTGCTCAGGATTTTCCTGATCCGCCGGCATTGCTTCCAGCAGTCGGTCGACGCGCAGGCCGAAGCCGGTAGCTCCAACATGCAATCCGAATTGCTTCATCAAACCATCATAACGGCCGCCGTTCCCGAGTGGAAAACCACTGCCTTCTCCATAGATTTCAAAAACCATACCGGTGTAATAAGTCATATGGCTCGTAAATGAAAGATCATAAGTGACAAAATCCGCTAAACCATTGCGGTCCAACAAGGTTTTCAATTTGCATATATCCTCATAGAGCGAACGCTGAAAGGGATCTGTTGGATCGATCCACTGCTCCCAGTCTTCAAGACGAGTTGTGTTCATAATCATTTTAAGCGAGCTTTTTGCATCAACATCGTCGACCAGATTGTCGACCATGTTTTCATAAGCCACTTTGTTTTTCGCCACCATTTCAGCGCGCAATTTTTCAGCGAGTGCTTCGTCAAGCCCATATCCCCGCAGTACTTGCTGGAGCAATTGGGTGTGGCCAATGACAATACGTCCGGATTCAACTTTAAGGCCACGCAGGATTTCTGTCGCCAAAAGAATCACTTCTGCATCGGCGTAAAGCGATTCATCACCGATCAGCTCGACACCCATTTGCTCGAACTCCGCCGGGCGTCCGCCTTCTCTCAATTGAGCGCGGAATACATTTGAGTAGTAACCAAGTCGTACAGGCATTTTTTCCTTCAGTAATTTTGATGCGGCTACGCGTGCAATCGGTGAAGTCATATCCGGCCGCAGCACCAGTGTCTGCCCTTGATTGTCCAGCAATTTAAATAATTGATTGTCGGCTATCGCCGAGATCTTGCCGATTGTTTCGTAATACTCCAAACTTGGTGTCTGCAGCATTTCATAGCCGAATTGCTCCATTATCTTTATACCCACTTTGCTGAGCTTTGATTTTCTTTTAACTATAGAAGGAAAATCATCACGCATGCCCAGCGGCTTTTCGAACATTTGGATTGTCATAAATTCACTTCCTATTTATGGATATTTTACTTTAGTTCGCTAATGTAATAAAGTAATTATTATTTTATCGTATTACATGGGAAAAGGTCAAGAAGAAGGTAAAAAATCATGGATGCTAGTGCTTCTGGGTTTTTCAAGCTTGCGAAAAGCAGCCAACTTCTTTCTTCCATTTCGCTTTAGCCATATGCTTCATTTTTGTTCTATGTAGAATTACGTAACCTACTTTATTTTTATTTAAAAGTAGAGACCCTTTATAGAAAGTGATCTGAGATGTGGAGCAAAACAGCGAAGACTCCCAGGGGAGCAGAACCGGAGTTGGCCTACCAACTCCGGT
>CAZGMW010000193.1:0-4268 GCA_964526895.1 uncultured Planococcus sp.
GATCTCAGCACTGCGCTTAGTCACCTGGGAGTCTTCGCTGTTTTGCTCCATATCTTTTTATCACTTTCTACATAAGATATTCGCATCAGCTTGTTCTAGAATAAAAGTGGATGCTTTATTCCTAAACATAATCAGAATGAAGTGACAGACGGTGAAGAGCAAAGATGTGCTCCTGCATCGCTACGCTGCTTCGTCGCAAAGACTTGTCCTTGCAAGCTTCGGCCAATGTCTTTCCTGCGGGAAGCAGTGAAGGCGCTTGCGACGGAGCGAAGCGTGTCCTGAGACCCCGCAAGAGCGAAGCGATGAGGAGGGCTCAGGCCGCTCCCCGCGGAAAGCTTCCGTCTATAGCGAAATGTTTGAAGAAGTTAATGGTTTTTTATCAATTCATAATCCTGACTGCTTAAGTGCAATGGGGATTTTTTCTGCGTTTAATGTGTGATGCTCAGGTAGGACGTTCTTTTTTTTCTGTGCTATCATTTATATAACAGTATCTCGGAGGTGGCAGAATGATTTATGCAGGATTAACGGGATGGGGAGATCATCCGGATGTATATAGTCCAGGTTCAAAGCAAAAGGACAGGTTGCCTGATTACACAGGACATTTTCCAATCGTTGAATTGGATTCTTCTTTTTATGCTGTACAGCCCGAAAGGAATATCCGGAAATGGATTGCCGAGACACCCGATTCTTTTCAGTTTATCGTGAAAGCATACCAGGCAATGACCGGCCATTTACGGGGAGAAAATCCGTTTGATACAGAAGAGGAAATGTATGAAGCTTATATAAAATCCATAAGACCGCTGAAGGAAGCCGGTAAGCTCGCGATGGTTTTGCTGCAGTTTCCCCCGTGGTTTGAATGTGTAAAGGAAAATGTGGAGGAAATCAGGCGGATAACTGACAAGCTGAGTGAATTTGATTTGGCGATCGAGTTTCGTCATCAATCCTGGTATGCCGATGGATTCCGAGAGAAAACATTCGAATTTCTGCGGGAGAATAATCTCATCCATTCGGTGTGTGATGAACCGCAGGCGGGTGATGGCTCGATTCCGCTGGTGCCTGTCTCTACCAGAAAAGATAAAGTCCTATTCCGACTGCATGGCCGCAATGTGCATGGGTGGGTCAATATTGGAAATTCGAAGAAATGGCGGGAAGTCCGCTATTTATATGATTATAATCATGAAGAGTTAACGGAAATCAGCAGAGCGGCAAATAAGCTGGCTGAACAGGCTGATAATGTTTACATCATATTCAACAATAATTCAGGTGGCCACGCTGCAGGCGACGCTAAACAATTTCAACAGATGAACAATTTGACCTTCAATGATCTTGCACCGAAACAACTGGATCTTTTTGAAGGGGAATTTTAACGTTAGGGCATAAAGAGGTGTTGTAAAATGGCTGAAACCATTCATATATATCATACAAATGATCTGCACAGCCATTTTGGCAATTGGCCGAGCATCCATGCTTTATTGGCTGAACGAAAGCGATGGCATGAAGAAATGGGCGATTACTGTCTTATATTGGACATCGGCGACCATGTGGACCGTTCGCATCCGTTTACTGAAGGGACAGCAGGAAAAGGGAACGTGAGCTTATTGAATCAGGCGGGATATGACGCGGTGACAATAGGCAATAACGAAGGGATAACTTTATCCAAAAAAGAATTGGATGAATTATACGCAGAAGCCGATTTTGATGTCATCCTTTCTAATCTTTATAGTGAAGATGGGGAACGGCCGTCCTGGGCAAAGCCGCATAAAATCATTCGGACACCTGAAGGCAAGCGCATCGGTCTGGTAGGCGCAACTGCAGAATTCACACCTTTTTATGAAAGGCTGGGATGGAAAATAACTGCTGCGCGCGAATCCATTATTCAGGCAGTGGATGAGATTAAAGATGATACAGACTTTATTGTGTGCCTGTCGCATCTCGGGGTAAGAGAAGATGAAATTCTTGCTGAAAGCTGTCCGGAAATCGATTTGATATTAGGCGCCCATACGCATCATATTTTTCATGAAGGTAAAATGATCGGCAATGTTCTTCTTGGAGCCGCCGGTAAATTCGGAGCTTATCTGGGCCACGTTATTATAGAAGAAGATTTAACTAAGAAAAAAGCGTATTTAATCGAAACGGAGAAATTGGACAATCCCGATGAAAGCTATGACCTGAAACTGCGGGAGAATGGCAAAGAGCTGATGAGGGATGCTGTATTCTTTAATGATGCTGCCTTAAAAGCGGAATGGTTCAAGGAGTCGGAAATGGCTCAGTTATTCGGGAAGGCCATGATCGAATTTTCGGAAGCTGATTGTGCGTTATTCAACGCCGGTTTATTTATGGAGGATATGCCCCTTGGTGAAATTACACGCTATGATTTTCACCGTATGCTGCCGCACCCGATCAATCCCTGCATGATTGAGCTTACTGGCGCGGAATTAAAGGAGATTTACCTTCAGTCGATGAATTCAGAATGGCCACAGCTGGAATTGAAAGGATTAGGATTCCGAGGGGCTGTTTTTGGTAAAATGATCCGTACGGGTATGGAGTTGGACAATCATCTGCTCTATATTAACGGCAGGCTCGCTGACAGTAACCGCATATATAAACTCATCACTTTGGATATGTTCACTTTCGGCTATTTCTTTCCAGAATTCAAACGGTCTCCCAAAACTTATTTCATGCCTGAGTTTATCCGTGATGTCTTCAGTGATTATTTTTCGCGAAACACTGTACAGTAAGGGAATTGGAAAGAATTGACCTTGATTTCAAAACAATTTTAGTATATGCTAACAAAGAATTGTATATCGATGGGTAGAGGCTGCAAGGCCGATCAGTAAAATATGTGAGCGTGACAGCGATGATCATATTTGAAAGGCGGTTTTGCCGAAGTCCATTTTCCGTTGTCACCGGGAAATGGGGCTGGGGGCATCCTTAACAGGGATGTCACTGTCATTTATGCTTGCATAAATGGAGGGCTACATGAATGTTTGATGTTTTACCGCACAGACGAATTGTAGAAAGCCGGCTTATCCTTTGGGATTGAGCCGGCTTTTTTTCTCTAATCTATTCCATCAAAAAAATAGGAGGAAACTATTCATGGAGAACACAATCTTTTCAATCCTGCCGCCGATCATTGCAATCGTCATGGTGTTATTGACCCGTCGAGTGCTTTTATCTTTGGGGGTAGGGATTATCTCAGCAGCGTTGATATTGACATCTTTTGCTCCAGTCGACACGTTGCAGGAATTATGGACATCATTTCAGGTGATTTTCTGGGATGAAGGCTTTAACGCGTATAATGTCTTCATACTTCTATTTTTATTTTTATTGGGTATTATCACCGCTTTTGTCAGTTTGTCCGGCGGGAGCCACGCATTTGCAGAATGGGCATCTCATCGGGTCAAGTCGCGCCGCGGCGCTAAAGTTCTCACGGTTGCCCTGGGAATCGTCATTTTCATCGATGATTATTTCAATGCACTCGCAGTCGGCCAGGTTGCACGTCCCATAACGGACCGTTATAAAGTGTCACGGGCAAAACTCGCATACTTCATCGATTCCACTGCAGCGCCTGTCTGTGTGGTTTCACCGGTATCGAGCTGGGGTGCAGCAATCATCGGGATCATTGCGACGATTTTGGCTGAACAAACGTTTGTGCAGTATTCCGCCTTGGAAGCATTCATATGGATGGCGCCGATGAACTTCTATGTTATAGCAGCTTTGGCGATCGTCTTCTTTGTCGCTTATCGCGATGTAGACTTCGGAGAAATGAAAAAGCACGAAATCAATGCCATCGAAAATGGTCAGCTTTATGATCCGGAAAAATCGATTCCAGGGGAAATGAAAGAAGAATTTCCTGCTCATTCACACGGGCGGGTACTGGATTTATTGCTTCCAATCCTTATGTTGGTCGCTGGTACTATTGCGGCTATGCTTTGGACTGGGTACCAAAACGCCGATCAAGTGCTGGATATTTGGCTGATTTTCGAAAACACGGATGTTCCGCTATCGCTATTGGCGGGTGGACTCCTGGGAACAATTACGTCCATCGTTTTGTATATACTGCAGATCGGGAAAAATAAAACAGCCAATGTCGGTTGGATAGGCAAAGGAATCTGGGCCGGCATTAAGTCAATGATCGGCGCTGTCCTGATTTTGATCTTTGCCTGGTCGTTGACTTATCTTATCGGTGCTTTGGAAACAGGAACTTATCTTGCCGGGCTTGTAAGTGATGGCAATATTCCAGTTTCGGTTCTTCCAGTGTTGCTGTT
>CAZGMW010000194.1:0-4266 GCA_964526895.1 uncultured Planococcus sp.
TTGGCTCCGTATCAGCTGACATCAGCGCTCAAGGCGGTCCATTGAATAATTAATCAGTAAAGCACATCCGGCAAACCGCCGGATGTGCTTTTTTATTTTGTATTATCTTTTTCCTGTTCTTTCATCCAATGCGCCAACGCTGCGATCGTCTTACGGTTGGCAGCTGGCGGAAAGAAATGCGTATATTCCGGAAAATACCAGGTTTCATGTGGATGATCATTCAGCTTTAAAGCTTCTTCCAGTAGATAAGCCTGGGCCGGCAGTACATTTTCATCTTCCAATCCGTGTATGATCAGCATCGGTGCTGTTGCTTCCTCAAGCCGCATCAGCGGATTCCGTTCTTCATAGGCAGTCAAAGCCGTATTAGGTGTGCCTCCGTAAATTCTCTTCATCATGCGCCGCATATCCGGCCGCTCTTTATAGGTTAATACGGTATCCGTCACCCCGGCCCACGTCACCAGCGAGGTAATATCATCACGCAGAACCGCTGTCCACAGCGCCATGATGCCGCCTCTTGAAAACGCCAGCAGATGAACACTGCCATTGCAGAACTGCTTGAGCACATCCACTGCATATACGGCGTCCCAGCGATCTGCACCGGCAAATTCATCCTTGCCTTCGCCTCCACGATTGCCTCGGTAATAAGGGGCGAAAACAACAAATCCCTGCGCAGCATATTGAGCAGCACGGGCTGGCCGTACCATCCCGATCGACTGGATGCCGCCACGCAGATAAAGCAGACCACTGTAATCTCCCGGCTCTTTTGGTTCGGCAAGTAGCCCTTTCACTTTCAACCCTTCAGACCAATATACGATTTCAGTCAGTTTCACATGGGGATTCGGTGAAGGATATCTTCTCTTCGATTCAATCTTTCCATTTTCCATCCAGACTCACCCGCTCTATAATTTCTGCCATTCCTTTATCTCTCATAAGAAAGCTGTATGAACTGTCCGGCTCAATATGATTAACCAAAACAGCGCCGTTTGTCTCCATCCATTCAATCTCTTCAATCGAAGAAACTTTTCCTGTAAATACGGTTTTGCTGAAAGGCGGCTCGCTTCGGACAAGATATTCCGCAAACCATTTCAATTCTTTGATAACTGCACCAGTTTCTTCATAAACTTCCCGCTGTGCCGCGTTCGGTAAATCTTCTCCAAATTCAGCTTTCCCTCCCGGAAATTCCAGCCCCCGCTCCACATGTTCCGTTAGAAGCCATTTTCCTTCATACATGGCGATCACAAGCACGTGGCGGCTTTCCAGCGAAAAGGCATCCTTTTCAAAAGACAAACTGCAGCGGCAGCCATTTAAATCCGTATATTCCATTCTACTCACCCCTGTACAAATAAAAAAAGCGCACACAAATCTTGGCGTGTGCGCTTGTGTACTTCTATTTTACTTCTTTTCACCCAAGAATGCAGAAAGCATCCATGAATGCTTCTCGAGATTCTGGTGAACAGCATTCAACATATCTTCTGTCATGTCATCACCATCGGCAGCTGCAAGTTCCATACCTTTTTTCAGAGAAGCCATAATTTTGTCATAATCACTGACAATCGTGTCGACCATATCTTCAGCGCTTTCCTTGCTCGTCGCTTCGTTAACAACAGACAATTCCAATTGCTCTTTCATCGTTGCCACCGGTTTTCCGCCAAGCGCAAGCAAGCGCTCTGCAATTTCATCCATGTGCAATGTCGCTTCGTTATACAATTCCTCAAATTTTACATGCAATGTGAAAAATGATGGACCTTTTACATACCAGTGGAAATTATGTAATTTCGTATACACCACTGACCACGTTGCTACTTGTACGTTTAATTCCTGATTTAATTCTTTTGACATCTAAATCCACTCTCCATTCAACATAATAAGTTCTTATACTTTATTAATACCTTTAAACTCCCTACAATAAACATAAGAACTTCCATTCTTATGGAAAGAAGAAGGCGATTAATATAAAAACAGTGCTGCTTAAAATATTCCGCTTCTATCAGCGATTCATATCCCCTCTGTCACCGCCCAGCTGCCGGTTCTACCCGACTTGTTCCCATTACGGCATAGAAGCCGTTGAAAAACACGGTGCTGTAAAAGGCGGGTACCTGGCGATAAAACGCATACTCAGCTGCCATCCGTTCAACAAAGGCGGCGTGGACTTTGTACCCGAAGAATGGCCTCCAAAAAAATGATTTGGAGGTTTTTCTTGTGTTTAAATATGGTTTGCGGTAAGATACAATGCGGACATAAAACGTAATCTTTACATTTTGGAGGAACGATATGAAAAAATCAGCTCTCTTTATTTTATTATTATCTATGTTGATATTGGCAGCTTGCGGAGAAACTGGAACCGACAACGGTGAATCAACAGCAGACAGTTCGAAGATACAAGTATACACGACCGTCTATCCCATCACTTATTTCACTGAAAGAATTGGCGGGGACCAAGTGGAAGTGAAATCCGTCTATCCGGCTGGGGCGAATGAACACACTTTCGAACCGACTCAACAAGATATGATCACCATTGCTGAAGCAGACCTTATGTTTTACATCGGTCTTGGCCTTGAAGGTTTTATCGACAGTGCCCAACAAACGCTTGCTGGTGAAGATGTAGAGTTTGCAGCACTTGCGGATTCGATCACTGATGAGCAATTGGAAGCAGCACTTGAATATGACGGTGAAGAAACCCATGACGAACATGAAGAACATGCAGAAGAAGCTGACCACGAAGGACATGATCATGGCTCAACGGACCCTCATATCTGGATGTCGCCAAAACTCAGCCAGCAACTGGCAACTTCTATCAAAGATTCACTGATTGCCGAAGATCCGGATCATGCAGAAATTTATGAAACGAATCACGCCGAGCTGATCGAGGAACTAGAACAACTGGATGAATCATTCAGTCAATTGCAGGAACGTGTTGAAAAGGATACTTTTTTCGTATCCCACGAAGCCTTCACGTATTTAGCTGAACCGTACGGCTTTGAACAGGTTGCTATAGCTGGCTTGAACAGCCAGGATGAACCTTCACAGAAGGAATTGACTGAAATCGTCGACATGGCGCGCGAGAAAAATATCGAATACATCGTCTTTGAACAGAACGTGTCGTCCAATCTGACAGAAGTTGTCCAGAAAGAAGTCGGAGCGGAGGCTGTCCAAATGCATAATCTTGGCGTATTGACGCAGGAAGATATCGACAATGGTGAGACCTATTTCACATTGATGGAAAAAAATCTGGAAACGCTCGAAACTATTCTCAAATAAAAGCACACCCATTGCGGGTGTGCTTTTATTCGTTTCATGTTCTATTGGGACACAATCCTTCAAACTCTATTTTCCGAATTTTCGTTTTTATTGTATACTGGAGATAACTTCTTTTTGAAAAGGATGGTCCAGATGAAAAAATTGCTAGCCCTCTTAACAGTCGCAGCTGTTCTGATAAGCATCACTTTGACCAAATCCCTATATGTTCAACAACTGGAAATACCAATAATCATCATTGGAAGTGCACTTCTTGCAACATTGCTGAAGTTTCCTGAAGACCGAAAAGAAAAAATGCTGGCACATGGTATGCGTTTGTTCGCCGCATTCGTAGTCGGATGGATTTTCTCTACCTTCGACCTTCTTATTGACCATCTCTTCTATTACCAGCCAACCGGCTTGGAAGACGGCGCTTATCTCACACTCAGCTTCAAATATGAAGAATTTGCGAACGGTTTCTTTCTGATAGGCCTCTACTGTATGGCTGCTGCAGCTGTATTCATTCTGATCCATTCTCTTTTCAAAGCAATGAAAACTTCAAGAAACCCAGTTTATAAATAAAATGCCGAAAGCGTTCAATGACAATCATTGAACGCTTTTTCCTGTTCTATGGATTTTAGAATGCTTTCCATATTATCGCCCAATTCACCGACCAGAATCCGAACTTCCGGTAAATAATAGAAAGTGCTTGTTTCTTCAATAATGAATAACTCTTCTGTTTCCGAGAGAAGATATACGGTTTTCCCTTGTCCCAGCGCCATACCCAATTCAATATGGCTGCCTTTTCCGGCCGGCAATAAAACGATTATAAAATCCGCCTCGAGCACTGCTTTCTTCTCCAATATTCCATACAGTTCCAGTTCCTCTATCGATGAAGCTCTTAAGTTGGCTGTCCAATCGTAAGTTTGAACATGTCCCGCTTCTTTTAAAAAATGTGCAGCTTCCCTGACTTTTTCTTTATTGGCAAAACTCGAAGCTATATAAAATTTCATCAGCTTTCCTTACTCCCTT
>CAZGMW010000195.1:0-4234 GCA_964526895.1 uncultured Planococcus sp.
TCATGGCTGGAGAGCCGATGAAGCCGCCGACGAACATATTATCCGGTTCGTCATACACTTCTTTCGGCGAGCCGACCTGCTGGATAAAACCATCTTTCATAACCACAAGACGTGTTGCCATCGTCATCGCTTCCGTCTGGTCATGTGTTACGTAAACCGTCGTCGTCTGCAGGCGGCGGTGCAGCTTCTGGATTTCCGTCCGCATCTGGACACGCAGTTTGGCATCCAGATTGGACAACGGCTCATCCATCAGGAAGACTTCCGCGTCGCGCACAATCGCACGTCCCAGTGCAACTCGCTGGCGCTGTCCGCCTGACAGCGCTTTGGGTTTGCGGTACAGATAATCTTCGAGTCCGAGAATCTTAGCCGCGTTGTCTACACGCGATTTGATTTCATCTTTTTTCATTTTCCGCAGCTTCAGGCTGAACGCCATATTATCGTATACGTTCATATGCGGATAAAGCGCGTAGTTCTGGAACACCATTGCGATGTCCCGGTCTTTTGGCGACACGTCATTGACGCGTTTATCGCCGATGAACAAATCACCTTCCGTTATATCTTCAAGTCCGGCAATCATCCGGAGCGTCGTCGACTTCCCGCAGCCGGACGGACCGACCAAAACGAGAAATTCCTTATCCCGGACTTCTAAATTGAAGTCCTGGACCGACACTACCCCTTTATCGTATTCTTTTTTGATATTCACTAATGTTAAACCACTCATCTTATTGCCTCCCGTAACCTGGATTCGGATTTATTGGACGATCATTTCTTTTCCTTTTTCCAGGAATAGTGTTTCTCCGTTATGGGTAATACTTAAATTTTCTCCTTGAAGAATTGTATAAACAGTAGACTGACGGTTTTTATGGAACTTCAGCACCCTTCCCTGATAACGCAAATGGAATTCCAGTAAATTCCATTCCGCCGGAAGAACCGGCGAAAAGGATAGGCCGTTCTCTTTCAGCCTTACTCCTGCAAATCCGTATACGATGCCGAGCCAAGTACCGCCCATGTTCGCCATATGCAAACCATCTTTTGTGTTTCCATGTGTATTTTCCAGATCGAGGCGTGCTGTTTCATTGAAATAGCGATAGGCTTTTTCTGAATAACCCAATTTGGATGCCATAATACTATGGACACAGGATGACAGTGAAGAATCATGCGTTGTAATTTCTTCATAATAATTATAGGAATTTTCGATGGTTTCGAAATCCTGTTCATCTTCCAATAGAAAATGGGCCAGCACAGTGTCTGCTTGTTTCAATACTTGATATCGATAAAGAGTCAAAGGATGGTAGTTCAGCAATAATGGGAATTTTTCCGGCGCAGTGTTCTTCAGGTCCCATTTCGCTTTTTGTAAAAAGCTGTCATCCTGTGCATTGATCTTCAAGCCTTCATCATAAGGCAAGTACATGTTTTCGCCGGCTAATTGCCAGTTTTCAACTTCTGTTTCCGTCAATTCCAGCCGGCTCGATAATTGTTTCAGCTGATCGCCGTCAATTTCTTTCAGCAATTTGTAGATTTTTACGGCCCACAATAAATTATTTTTGGCCATGACGTTCGTATAATAATTATTATTCACAATACACGTATATTCATCAGGACCCGTTACCGAATCAATCCGGAATTGGCCATTCTGCAAATGTCCGGTGTCTGCCCATAAACGGGCTGTTTCAAATAAGACCTCCGCCATATAGCGTTTCATGAAATCTTCGTCTTTGGTTGCCAGGTAATATTGGACATAGCTGTAAGCGATATCCGCACTGATATGATATTGCGCAGTGCCGGCTGGGAAAAACGCAGAACTTTCCGTCCCGGTAATCGTGCGCCAAGGGAATAAAGCGCCTTTTTCATGGCCCATTTCCTTGGCCCGTTCTTTTGCATGATCCAAAATCGAATAACGGTGCAGCAAAAGATTTTTGGCGATTTCAGGATTGGTCATTAAAAAGACAGGGAAAATATAGATTTCGGTGTCCCAGAAATAATGGCCCTCGTAGCCTTCCCCGGATAGACCTTTAGCCGCTATATTGCTGGCCGGGTCTTTTCCGACTGATTGCAGAAGCTGATACAGATTAAAACGGATGCCTTCCTGTACGCGCTGATCTCCTTCAATCACAATATCCGATATCTCCCAGAAACTATCCAAATATGTTTTCTGCTCTTTCAGGAGGTCTTCAAAATTTTTATTCTGAACTTGCCGAAGCAGAATTTCTCCTTCTTCGACAAGGTTTTTTCCATGCCTCAATGTATCGGTGAAAATATTGTATTTTGTGAAATGAAACGCTTCATGTCCTGTATGGATATACGTTTCTTCTATAGAATGGTCGGTCAGCCGGCTGTCATAGCTATAGTCTCCTCCTGCTCCCACAGATGAAGAAATACAGGCCACATCAAGATTCGTCACATATGTAGTATCTTTGACGATACCGATTCCGGCTTCCTGCCGCACTTCCGTTACGTTGAGCCGCTTGGCGTGTCCAGAAGCAACACGGGGATCGTCTTTATCGACAAAATTTGTAACATCCCCATTAATGGTGGAACTAATTGTTATTTTTTCGACCGGGGTAATGGCTTCCACTTTAATATCGATTACAAATAGTTCTTTCGTGGTGAATGAAACAAGCCGTTTAAAACTGATTTTCACTTCTTTCCCTTTGGGGGATATCCAGTGGACATTCCGTTCCGCAAATCCTTTATCCATATGAAGGTTATTTTCAAAAGAAAGCACTTCCCCTTCGAATAACGAAAATCGTTCATCCTCCACATAAATTTGGACCGTCTGGGCGTCAATGACGTTCAACACCTTTTGCTGCGTCTCAGGGAAGCCGTAAAGTTTTTCTCCATAGCTGATTTCCGTTTCATCGTGGAAAGCGTTTATGTAAGTACCACGAATCGATTTAAACTCTTCTGCATAACCCTCTTCAAAATTCCCTCTGACCCCCAGATAACCATTACCTAAAGACAGAAGGCTTTCGTTAATCAATAAATTCGGGTTATCCAATTCAAACTTGGTCAATTTCCAGCTCATTTTCCCCCTCCTTCCCGGTTATTGAATCCACTTTAAGACAGATTTTTCTTTTCCTGAAACTTTTGAATGATTTCTTCAAAACTTAACTCGCTTGTATCTTTCACTAAATAATCGGCATTTGCCAGATGCTCCCTGTCTCCTACCCCAACTGAAAACATATTCGCTTTATTGACAGCTTCTACGCCCGCCGCTGCATCTTCGATTCCGATGCAGTCCTGATAATCAATTCCCAGAGCATCTGCGGCATTCGTAAAAGTTTCAGGGTCGGGCTTGCCTTTTTTCACCAATGAGGCGTCTACCACATAATCGAAATAATCACTGAGCTCCAATTTTCCCAAAATGTAAGGAGCATTTTTACTGGCAGAACCAAGGGCTATTTTAATGCCGGCTTCTTCATTTTTTTTCAATAAAGAAGTAATCCCCGGAAGGATATGGACCGGATTAATCGCCTCGATCAATTGCAGATAATAGCCGTTTTTTCGGGTAGCCAGCTCCATTTTTTCTTCTTCCGATAATTTTATCTGCGACGAAGCCCGCGCCAGAATCCGATCGAGTGAATCCATTCTGCTGATTCCTTTGAGCTGTTCATTGAACTCCCGATCAATGGCGATGCCAAGTTCTTCCGCCAGTTTTTTCCACGCTAAAAAGTGGAACTCCGCTGTATCGGTAATTACACCATCCAGGTCGTATATGAAAAGCTTCGGAGATTGTGCCATAGAGTTAATTCCTTTCTTTGCGGCAATCAATTGCTCGCTAATGTTTTTACGCTGTCCCGTTCCATGAGCTGGTGTTGGATCCATATATGCTGCCGTTCCGTCTTATTTTCCTTGATATCCTGAAGCAATTGTGCAGCCCTTTTCCCAATCTCAACAAAATCCTGCCGGATCGTTGTAAGTGAGGGTTGGGTATAACTGCTGAAGAGCAAATCGTCGAACCCTGTAATTGAAATATCTTCCGGTATTCTTAATCCTGCTTCCTTAACGGCTTTCATAACGCCGAGTGCCATTAAATCGCTGAAACAAAGAAAAGCTGTAGGCCGTTTTTTCTCCAAATGGCCTTTCGCCAACACATACGCCTTATCTTCGGAAAAATCCGCATCAAACACGGTAAGGTCATCCAAATCCATTCCGAATGAAAGCAAAGCTTCTTGCAGACCATTCATCCGTTCCTTGTTGACATAAGTTTCCGGTGTACCCGCCATTACAGTTA
>CAZGMW010000196.1:0-4234 GCA_964526895.1 uncultured Planococcus sp.
TAGTTACTGTTGGAGAAGCGAATAGCGTCAAAGCCCATGAATTGGCAGAATGGATCAGTGAAGACGACGGTAAATTCAATATGATCTTCAGTCTAGAAGCCCATGAAAACTGGAACACAGATCTCGATCCAGATGATAACGTCGTTATTTTGAAAAATATTTTGGATCGCTGGCAAAGAAGTGCTCAAGGCATCGCATGGAACTCCTTGTATCTTGAAAATCATGACCGTCCACGTACCGTATCGACTTGGGGAGATGACGGGGAATATTGGAGGGAAAGTGCTACGGCTCTTGCCTGTATGTATTTCTTTATGCAAGGGACACCATTTATCTATCAGGGCCAGGAAATCGGTATGACCAATGTGCCTTTCGATGATATAGAATTATACCGGGATGTGGAAACGAAAAATTTTTACCGTTACAAGCGGATGCAGGGCGTGCCTCATGAAGAATTGATGGCAACGATTAAAAAAATCAGCCGGGACAATGCCCGTACGCCGATTCAATGGCATGCCGGGAAAAATGCCGGCTTCACAGAAGGTGATCCTTGGATCGGTCTTAATCCGAATTTCAGTTGGCTAAATGTAGAGGCTCAGGAAAAAGACGAACAATCGATTCTTTCTTTTTATAAAAAGATGATTTCTTTACGGAAAGCTCACGAATGCCTTCTCTACGGCAGCACGAAACTTGCGGAAACCGATTGTCCGGACGTCTATGCTTATATCAGGGAATTCAATAACACTCGCATTCTCATCGTTTCGCATCTGGATAAAGACGGCTGTTATTGGTCTTTGAAAGAAAACGGGCAGCTTCTATTATCCAATTACACTTCATTCGAAGAGAAAAATTTGCAGGCTTATGAAGCGCGAGTCTATTTATTGGAATGAAAAGGAGAGAAGAAATTGTATTATAAAGAGCAGTATGTATTTAAAGGCGACACCAGCAGGAAAGCGAAAATCAGGAATTACCGGGAAGAAGATTTTGGTGCTTTGATCGACATTCAAAAGGAGTGTTTTCCTGCGCCATTTCCGGATGAACTCCTTTGGAATGAGCGGCAATTAGCCAGTCATCTCGAACATTATCCGGAAGGTGCATTATGTGTCGAAATCGATGGAGTTGTGGCAGGGTCTCTGACCGGCATGCTCGTTAATCTGGACGACGAAACCCGTTCGCATAAATGGGAAGAAGTGACGGACCGCGGATACATCAGCACGCATGAACCGGATGGAAAAAGCTTTTATATAGTGGATATCGGCATTCGGCCGGCATATCGTAAAATGGATCTTGGGAAATTATTGCTGCAAGCCTCCTATGAGCGTGTAGTCGAAGACCGGTTGGAGCGGGTAATTGGAGGCGGGCGGATGCCGGGGTATAAAAGGTTCTCAGCACAAATGACTGCTGAACAATATGCTGAGAAAGTTTTGGCAGGAGAGTTAAAGGATCCGGTCATCACATTTCTCATGCGCAGCGGCCGGACTCCAGTGAAATTGGTGGAGGATTATCTGGATGATGAAGATTCGGGGAATTACGCTTTATTGATGGAATGGAGGAATCCGTTCATCACGCAAAACACAAAGTAAAAAACGGAAGAATTGGAAAAGGGACGCTCCCGATATCGTATCGGGGCGCCCCTTTGTTGGTTTAAAGGTAACATTTATATAGCTTGATTCAATTTTTCAACCCTTTTAAAAGGGGAATCATTTCCGTTGAAAGTATTTGCTTTCAGTGCCGCGGTCAGTGTTCCACTGGGTGCTTTCTAACTTAAGCAACGTAAACCCTACCTTCTTTTACGTCCTTGCGATCCTCAAATCGCTCCAGTGTGAATAAGTATTCTCAAAAACATTAATGTAGAATGCCAGATTATCAAATATACCAGTTACCTCTGTGTTAACTTAAATATTATTACATAAACCCTATACATTTGTCAAATCCCATTCTTTTAAGCGGGAGCTTGTCGGCTTTCGTTTTTGAAATGGGTCCAATAGGGTATAATTAAGTGAACTTATGAAAAGCGGAAGAAGGAGATCCTATGCAAAATACATATTATGCGGATGACAGCTTGGCCCTGCACACGGACTTGTACCAGATCAATATGGTGGAAGCATATTGGGCTGACGGCATGCATGAACGAAAAGCGGTCTTTGAATTGTTTTTCCGTAAATTGCCTTTTGGAAACGGCTACGCAATCTTTGCCGGGTTGGAGCGGGTACTGGAATATCTGAAGAACTTCAAGTTCTCCGAGTCGGATATTGCTTACCTAAGAGAGGAAGCCGGTTATAGAGATGATTTTCTGGAGTATTTGAAAACCATAAAATTCACAGGAGATGTCTATTCAGTAGTGGAAGGTGAACTGGTCTTCCAGAATGAGCCGCTGATCCGCATCGAAAGCACACTTGCAGAAGCGCAATTGATCGAAACGGCTTTATTGAATATCATCAATTACCAGACGCTGATTGCCACTAAAGCCAGCCGGATCAAACAAATTGTTAAAGATGACCGGGTGATGGAATTCGGTACCCGGCGCGCACAGGAAATGGACGCTGCAATTTGGGGCTCACGAGCCGCTTTTATTGGAGGCTTGGAAGCTACAAGCAATGTTCGGGCAGGTAAATTATTCGGTATACCGGTCGCAGGGACTCATGCCCATTCGATGATTCAAGCATATAAAGATGAATATGAGGCTTTCCATGCATACGCAAAGCGCCATAAAAACTGCGTCTTTCTCGTAGATACATACGATACATTAAAGTCCGGTCTGCCGATTGCCATTCGTGTAGCCAAGGAACTTGGAGATAAAATCAACTTCCAGGGAATTCGGCTGGACAGCGGTGACATAGCTTTCCTATCTAAAGAAGCACGTAAAATGCTGGATGAAGCAGGCTTTACTGATGCAGAAATCGTCGTTTCAAATGATTTGGATGAATACACGATCCTTAATCTGAAAGCTCAGGGAGCGCAAGTCGACGCCTGGGGAATCGGAACAAAATTGATCACTGCTTACGACCAGCCTGCCCTTGGAGCAGTTTATAAAATTGTTGCCATTGAAAACGAAGCAGGACAGATGGAAGATACCATCAAAATATCTGGAAATGCGGAAAAAGTGACTACTCCAGGGTTGAAAAAAGTTTATCGGATTATAGACAGGGAAAATGGAAAGTCAGAAGGGGATTATATTACGATGTCCGATGAAGATCCGGAAACAGAGGAACGCTTGAAGATGTTCCACCCTGTCCACACGTTCGTGTCCAAATTCGTTACCAATTTCGATGCGGTGAACATCCATAAGCTGGTTGTGGAAAATGGTGAAACGACTTATGTCTACCCTTCAATTCAAGAAGTCCAGGATTATGCTAAGAAGAGTCTGGAGTTGCTTTGGGATGAATACAAACGTTCGTTGAATCCGGAAGAGTATCCAGTCGACCTCAGCCAGAAATGCTGGGACAATAAAATGCGCAATATACAGGAAGTGCGGGATTCAATCCAAAGCTTCTCAAATCGATAGGAGGATTTTACATGACAGAACTGCAACAGCAAATCATTGAAGAAATGAAAGTTCAGCCAGAAATCAATCCACGCGAGGAAATAGAACGCACTATAACGTTCCTGAAAGAGTATATGAAAAAACATCCGTTCCTGGAAGGATATGTTCTGGGTATTTCCGGTGGCCAGGATTCTACGCTGGCTGGGAAATTGGCCCAGATGGCCGTAGATCAATTGAATGAAGAAAACGGAAGCGATAAATACGGATTTTATGCTTTGAGACTGCCTTATGGTGAACAATTCGACGAAGATGATGCACAGGACGCGTTGGATTTCATCAATCCTACAAAAACCTATACCATCAATATTAAGGAAGCGGTCGATGCAAGTGACCGTGCACTGGAGCAAGCGGGAATCGACCTCACCGATTTTGCCAAAGGAAACGAAAAAGCGAGAGAGCGGATGAAAGCTCAGTATTCCGCAGCTGCCATGCACAGTGCGGTGGTGCTCGGAACTGACCATGCAGCTGAAGCCATTACCGGGTTTTATACTAAGCACGGTGACGGAGCCGCGGATCTTACACCTCTTTTCCGTTTGAATAAAAGGCAAGGTAAAGCGATGCTGAAAGAATTGGGTAGTCCGGAACATCTTTACAATAAGATTCCGACCGCCGATCTTGAAGAAGACAAACCGGCAATTCCGGATGAAGTTGCACTGGGCATCACCTACGATATGATCGATGATTACCTGGAAG
>CAZGMW010000197.1:0-4229 GCA_964526895.1 uncultured Planococcus sp.
GCCCTCTTGAAAAGTGAAAGTACTTGTTCAGCTCTGATAATCAAAGGAAAGTCACCTGTTCGAATCCATTGAAAAAAGCCCGGAACCTCCGGGCTGAATTTTAAAATTATAAAGTCATGGCGTCCTTGAATTCTGCTGATGGTAGTGTGACAGGGATAATAAATGGGCCTGTTTCACTTTTTTGAGTCCGAACCACCAAAGAAACAACATAAAAGGAGCAGCTCCTGCCAACAAGTTATCATTTAAATTCAGGCTGGAATTGTAAAGGAAGTGAAGGGCAAATGGTATGAACAAAGCAAGGAACAGCCATTTATGCTCAACACCTTCATGTGAGAATTTTGCTTTACCGAAATAATAGCCCATGACTACACCGAATAAAGCATGGCTGGAAACCGGCAATAACGCTCTCATAAATGCGATGTCAGTGCCAAATTCAAAAAGGTAAAGTATATTTTCTACCGTTGCGAAACCCAGGGATACACTGGCACCATAGAGAATGCCATCATACGGATCCTCAAAATCCACATGCCTGAAAATGGCGATCAGCAAAACCAGCCATTTGAAAAACTCTTCTATTAAACTCGGAAAAAGTATATTTATTGTCAGCATACTGCTGAAGACTTGTTCTTCCTTAAATACGTATTGTGAGAACAAAATCGGAAAAGTCAATACAGCTCCATATACGAAACTTTGAAATAATAATTTGGACGGCTCCTGTGAAAACTGGTCCCTCAAATAAAAATAACTGAATAGAGCAAGGCTAGGAGCTATCGCTGCAGTTAATAATATTATCATCGTGATGCTCCTTTGCTCTTGATACATCCAGTATATCACGATTAATTGGGAATTTTTAGCCAGTTAAAGAAAATCGGCACTTTAAATTGAAAATGTCTGTTGATCAATAATTCCTGATGCAGACAAAACCACAGCCAGCTTTATCCTTGCTTTCTTGCTATCGTAATCACTACCCAGAAATACACCTTTTGCGAGCAAATCATGCGCGCTGCCCGGATAGCCATAAGATGGATAAACATTGCCTTCTTCTGCACTTGTCGTCAGCACGATGAATACACCTTTTTCCACTGCTTTTTCGATGGACTCAACCATATAAGGAGAAACCTGGCCTCTGCCTGCTGCTTCAAGGACAATCCCTTTCGCTCCTCCATCAACTAACATATCTATGATATAACCATCCTGTCCAGAATGACATTTAACGATATCCACCCGTGGGAGTTGATTGATCACATTATGTATTTCGCGATAGATCGGTTTTTGATAAATCCTTACTTTGTCATTGTCAATGATGCCCAAATAACCATGTCCAAAACTATCAAACCCCTGAAGATTACTCGCATGCACTTTTTTGACATATTTAGCTGAATAGATCCGTTCATTGAAGACCACGACAGCACCAACATCATGCAAAGTTTTGTCCACCGCTGCGTTTATGGAATTGCGTAAATTCGAATAAACGTCAGTACCCACTTCTTCCGGCGCGCGTTGAGAACCCGTGATGACAACCGGCCGGCTGTCATTGACCGTCAGATCAAGGAAAAAAGCTGTTTCTTCCAGTGTATCAGTTCCGTGTGTCACCACTATACCGTTTACTGACTCGTCCTGAAATTCCTTTTCAACAGCCTGTTGGATTTGCAGCATTTGTTCAAATCCGATATGCATGCTCGGCAGTTGGAATATATCAATCACCTTTACTTCGATATCAATAGGAAGCTGGCATAACTCGGCAAGCTCCTGACCTGAAATCGCACCTGATTTCAGCAAACCTTTAGAAATTTCGCGTGATGCAATTGTGCCCCCTGTAGTGATTAAAGTTACTTTCTTCTTCATCTATTCATACCCCTTCCGATTGTCTTGCTGCACTACCATTACATGATGTTTTAAAATTCACTTTTCATCTACTCTGCAGCTTCTTTAGCAAGGATTGCCGCTGCAATCTGCCCACCATGAAAACGGCCATTCTCTATGAAAATTTCATTGGCATTATTGCCCGCCGCTATAACTCCGGCAACATATAAACCAGCTACATCCGTTTCCATGGTTTCTTCGTCAAAACCGGGCCTGCCCGTTGCCGAATCAACTCGAATACCCATGCTTTTTAAAAATTCATGGTTTGGATGATAACCGATCATCGCAAAAACAAAGTCATTTTTGATAAATTCTTTTCTGTCATCAACTGTAAGCTCAACGGCATCTTCTGTAATCCGGTCAACCATCGAATCGAACAGCATCCGTATTTCTCCTTTTCTGACCAAACCATCGAATTCCGGCAGAATCCATGGCTTGATACTTTTCGAATAACTGGTTCCATGATACGAAACTGTGACCCGGCTTCCCGCTTTATGCAATTCCAAAGCAGCATCCACCGCTGAATTTTTACCGCCGATCACGAGTACATCCTGATTAAAGAAAGGATGCCCTTCTTTAAAATAATGCATAACTTTCGGAAGTTTCGCTCCATCAGTTTCCAGCACATTGGGTTGCTCGTAATAACCGGTAGCTGCGACAAGGTACCGTGAACGATAAGCACCTTTTGTAGTAGTGATGAAAAAGTCATCTTTTTTTTCAACCGATACCGCCGTTTCATAAGGCCTCACGTCAATGCCTGTCATCGAAACCACATTACGGTAATAAACAAGTGCCTGGTTTCTCTTTGGCTTTCTTTCTTCAGTTATAAAAGGAATTCCCCCAATAGACAAACGCTCACTCGAGCTGAAAAAAGTCTGGTGGGTTGGATATTGATAAATGGCATTAACGACATTGCCTTTTTCGATGACAATTGTCCGAAAGCCCGCATTTTTCAATTCAATGGCGGCCGATAATCCACAGGGACCTCCCCCGATAATAATAACGTCTGCATGTTCCATCAAAACATCTCCTGCCTGTTACATTTCTCTACTTATTAAGAATAGAAGATTTTTCTGCCCATTGCCACCCACTAAACTAACTGATGTATTTCGGCAAAATATCAAAAATGTGATATTGAGCTTCAGCACCCAACCGAAGCGGCAACGATGTGGTGCCGTATCCATTGGTGACAAGTTCATATCGCACGCCCTTTTTTTTCAAAGAACCTTTTCGGTAAAGTCCGAATTTGCCCAACCTGATTTGTCCGCCATGCGTATGTCCCGCCATCATAAAGTCTGCTTTTTTTCTTTGCCGAACATATTTAAAGACAAATGGTGTATGGGAAACAAATAAAACCGTGTCATTGCCGTCGACATTTGAAAAAGCTTTTTCGAGTTTTGCTTCTCTGTCGCTGAAAAAATCGATTCCGACTAACTTCAGGTGCGGATGACCAAACAACTCCACGGATTCATTGTCCAATATCTTTACTTGAAAATGATTGAGCAATTTCCGGAGATTGCGCTCTCCAACTTCCTCGTCGTTATTGCCCCATACGAAATATACAGGTGCTGCATCACAAAGGATCCGTAAATTATCAGCAGTTCTTTTCAAAGACACCCCATGTTCAGTGAGGTCACCGCCGATAATTACCACATCCAAAGGCGAAGTAATGAAATCGTTCGGCAGTTTCTTCCGATGTATATCAGCAATGAACATTAAACGGAAAGGCTTAAATCCTATTTTTGTTTCCAAAGTGATAAGCTCTCTTTTTTCTTTCATATCATTTGCATTCCTGAACATAATTAAGAGCAGCGCTGTGGCTGCAAATCCAGCTTGATAAAAAAATTTCAACTCCGACTTCCTCCAATCAATAAAGAGGCATAAGCAACAGCTGCTTATGCCTCTCCATTTTCCTATTAATCTTCTGAAATATCCAGTACACGGAATCCGGATTTTTCAAGTTCTTTGACAAATTTATTAATATTGTCTTTTTTACGGATTTTCAAAACGATTCTTCGGACCACTTTGTCGGTTTCATCAAATGTCACCAGAGAGATGACTGACTCTTTGTACTTCTCGATCAATTCACCCAGGCGACCAATGCGTCCCACTGACTCGACTGATGTAAAAGAAATTCGATAACCAGTTTCCTTCATCCCGAAAGCGCTTTGCAATTGATTGACCAGATCAAAGCGAGTCACAATACCGAGAAATTCGCCATCTTCCACTACAGCAATTATTGGAAAATCACTTAATTCCACAAGTGCCTTTTCATAAACATCATCAAGGCTGAGGAACACATCCTCGTTCACTAAAATATCAGCAACTTTAGTTGTGCTTATGTATTCTTCTTTGCTCATTCCGGC
>CAZGMW010000198.1:0-4215 GCA_964526895.1 uncultured Planococcus sp.
CTTCATGGATAACCTGTAATGCGGTCACGGTATTTTCTTCATGTATATCGTAGAAAACCGTGATATACAAATCGCCGGCTTTAAACAGGTCATACTCTTCCCTGGTGTCGAGAATATACTGGATGTTCCCTTTTTGAAGGCTTTTCAGCGGAACTCCCAACTTGTTGCGGACTTCTTCTTTATCGGAATTCATCGTAATACCTTCTGTTGAGGAGATTAAGTTTTGGTTTGTGAACATGCCGTTGACCTTGCCTTCCTGGTCATATGCCAACAGCACGTAATTCTGGTAATTTGTGTGATAACTGTGCCAATCGGTGCCATACTCGTTCTTCATCAAACGCAACGGCAACCCCACTTTGGCCTGAGCCTCTTCTTTGGACATGCCGAGTGTAACGTTATGGACTGCGAATATGGAGTCTGTTTCGGACAATGCCGGCTTTTCGACAGCTTCCGGCAGCTCTAACTGCTCATTCTCAACCAGTGACTGCAATTGGCTTGCAAAGCGTGTCGTGAACTCCTTTGCACCGTCAAGCGCTCCTGTTACATCTGAATCGGCTGTGAGATTTCCAACGGTGTTGTCAATAGAATCCAGAAAACTCAAATCCACATATTCGCCGACCGATTCTTCCCAAAGCGGCCGTGCGAAATAAACCAAAGCAACGATCAGCAACAACAAGAATAGTTTCCGCACGCGCAATCACCTCTTCTTTTCAGTTTAATCTCTGAAGGCTGTTCTATAAAGCAATATGTACTTTTAAAAAAGCTGAATTCCTGAAGTATAAATAAAAAGATAGATATGACCCTCTTGACTTCCAAATAACGGTATTTTATTTCACTCTAACTAAAAACCCTTTGCCTCACGATGGGCAAAGGGTTTTTCTTATTCTATCGCTTCGATCTGCAGCACCTTGACCGGCAGGAATAACTCGCCGGTGTCAGCGTATGTGATATTCACTGAATCGCCCACTTCCAAGTAAATGGACAGCGGATTGCTTTCTGACGACACAATGTAATTTGTTCCATCTTCGAGTAAAAACGAAACAATGGTAAAGTCGCCTGTTTTTTCCTTGAAGACGCGCTCGACAGTGCCTGCAGTTTCCGCTTCTAGCGCTTCTGATGCACCATCCACAATACTGCCGCCTCTTTGAAGTGCTGTCTGGTAAAGACGTAAAGCTTCATTCGGCGTTTCTGCGTAAACGGAAATTTCCGGATTGGCTGCTGAGACGATAAAATAATTCTGCAGGAAACCGTTGGAGTCCAGAACTGGCGTCAACCAGCTCGCTTCACCATAGAAATTGTATAATACCGGCATTTCTCCGGACCATTCCTTCTCGATGAACTGCTTTTCGATGATCTCCAGTGTTCCCTGCGAATCCATATATGAATCCTCCAGGCTGCCGGTAAAGAAAGTCGAAGAACCGGTCCGCGCATTCGTCAGCGAGTAGCCAAGCATGGAATCCACGCCTTCTTTCGGGCTGGTGAAATCCGTGAAATAGTACATTTCACCAGCAGCATCGAAAATCGGGCTGACGTTCGCTTCCGTTCCTTCATCAGAAGGAAGCTTGACGTCTTTCTTACTGAATTTGCTGTTCCAGAATCCATTTGCGTAATTGCCGTAATAACTGTTTTCAAGACTGACAGATTCAGGAGAAACCGCCCCGTCGATAAAGTCCGGTACGTCTGCCAACGCATAATTTACGTTTTCACCAGTTACCGGATCGACTACTGCGATCCCTTCCACATCAAATCCGTTCCTCGCTGAAATGAACTCACCGTATGATCGGATGTAAAACGGCTTTCCTTCTTCATCCACTTCGAGTTGAGGATCACCATAAAACACAGCCAACGGGTTTTCACTGCGCATCTGGCGTTCGATATTCTTGCCGAAATACGAAGAAGGAGTATAAATCATTTCTGCATTGATAAATTTCGGATTGGCTGCCGCATCTGTTGCACTCATGGTGAAATAGCCCGGTGTGGAATCGGCATTCCACCATTTAAAAAATCCCGAAAATTCAACTGGCGCAATATAAACGTATTCTCCCCCCACTTTCTGGATCTGCAGGTTGCCAAGTTCATAATAACTGGTATCCGGCACTTGCCCAAACGCTTTCTTCATTTTATTGCGCGCGAATTGCGGCGGGACACTTGCCGGCGTTTGGTCTTCATCAAATGCTTCGAGTTCGACTTCTTCTTTCATTTCGACTGACTCGAATTTTTCCGTTGCATTGAATAGGGGCGCTGCCAGGATATAAACAGATACTCCTGCTGTCCCTAAGAGCAGCAATGCTTTCAATTTCTGTTCAGCTCCTTGAGCGAACAGGGTACCGAGCACAGCTGCTGCCAATGCAAATGGCCAAAGCGATGTGAGATTGCGGTCCATATTGAAACTATAATAGTATATTCCAATAACAAGAAATGCCACTATAAAAACAACGGCAAACATGGCGCTAAGAACAGAAGCGCTCCCTTTGCCTTCTCTCTTGCCTGTACTAAAAGGCGTAATGATCAACGCTGCCGCCAAAGCACTCAATACGCTGAATAATATTATGCTGCTCATAGTAAAACCTCTCGTCTTCTTTAAATTTTTCCTTATACTGAGTTATACGGATTCAAAGACAGGAAGTTTCAAAAAAACAGCCCTCTGATGTCAGAGGGCTGTCCGCATTTATTGATTAATCGGTGATGACGGTTTTCTTCGGCGAACTGAATAACAGGGTGAACACCAAACCGACAGTGAACGTGATCAGGCTTGTCACCAATGTCATCGTATCAGAAGCAAAACCTGGGAATACGACAAACAATGATCCAAGGATCAACCCGATAATTGCTGCATAAGTCACATGTGTAAAATTCTCCAGCAAATAGCGAATCGCTTTACTGCTGACGATAAAGCCGACAATGACACCGGCTCCGATTGCCAAGGCAATCGGGATATTGAATGAGGACAATGCGTTGATCGCCGTGGTATAGACGCCCAACAGCAAAAGTATGAATGATCCGCTGATTCCCGGGAGCAGCATCGCCATACTGGCCAGCCAGCCGGAGAAAAAGAGCGTAAAGAATACCGGCACACTCAATTGTTCAATCGGTGCAACGTCTTCATTTGTTCCGATAAACGCTGTTGCAGCAAGAGCGATACCAATAAGGATCAGAACCGCAAAATGGCGTTTAGTGAAATTCCTTTTCACTTCAGCCTGTCTCATAATGTACGGTATAACTCCTAAAATCAACCCCATGAAAAAGAATTGGGTCGCTTCATAATGATTCTCGAGCAAAAATTCAATGACCCGGCTGAACAGGAGCAGCGTCACTCCGACACCAATCACAAGCGGGATCAAAAAGCCCAGATGTTTTTTCCATTCGCGGCTGAAAAATCCGCTGATTGCTTCAAGCAAACGGTCATAAATCCCTAAAATAAATGCGATTGTTCCCCCGCTGACCCCGGGAATCAAGTCACTGATACCCATCAATATGCCGCGGTATATATTTTTCCATTCCATTTAGCCAATCTCCTCTTTTTAAAAAATCACATTCATTAGTATAGCATGACTGCGGTGAAATTCCTGCAGAAATCTGCTGGTGCCAAAGCGCTATTCCCCCAGCATGCTTTTGGCGCTTTCCACGATTTCGCGAATAATTTCAGCTGCCGGCGCCTTCTCGTTTATGAGCCTCAGCGATTGCCCTGCCCATAAGGACATGAACTCAGCGTTGTCCTGCTTACCCGCTGCTGTCCGAATATCTCTTGTCACTGTATTATGGGACGGAAACGGCAGTGCCTTGGTTCCCGTTTTTTCAAATTCAGTTACGAAGCGGTTTTTTATGGCGCGTGCGGGACGCCCTGAAAAATTCTTGGTTATGACTGTATGTTCTTCAAGGGCATCAATGACCTTTTGCTGATAGGCAGGATGCGTGCCTGCTTCTTCTGCCAGTAAAAAACGCGTTCCGATCTGGACAGCTCCGGCACCAAGTGCAATTGCCGCCACGAGACCGCGTCCGTCCGCGATCCCGCCCGCTGCAATGACAGGGATTTTCACGGCATCGACCATCTGCGGAACAAGTGATAACGTGCCGATTTGAGCGCCGTCCGGATGATTCTCCAGAGAAAATGTTCCCCGGTGTCCACCTGCTTCACTGCCCTGCGCCACGACGGCATCAACGCCTGATTTCTCAGCCAGTCTCGCGTGCTCAACGGTTGTCGCCATAGGGATTATT
>CAZGMW010000199.1:0-4184 GCA_964526895.1 uncultured Planococcus sp.
GTTCGCAAAAGTACACTTTCTTAAATAAAAAATTGGAGGCGGTGCAGCAAAAGATGAGACTACTAATCAAACTGCTTTTACTTACGCGAATTGGTAACCAAAAAGTAAAGTGAAAAAAGGACTCCTATAATCTCTTCCCTGCTGATAATCTAAGATGTGTAAAATAATTTCAGCAGGTTTTCTCTAGAAATAAACTTTTACTCCATGGTTTTGATTTCCTTCCACAATCAATTTTCTTTATACTAGCCTACTCTCTATGGAATGTTGTTTCCCTCAATCAAACAGAGGATTTGGTATTTTATGTTAAAGTATAGATAAAATATCTATTTAAACAGAACAAATACTTTAACTTAACTAAGGGAGGGATAAGCAATGCCACTTGGCACATTGTTATTAGTCATTCTTTTAATTGGATTAGTTATCTTTTTTATTCTTAAAGGAGTGAAAGTAAAATAATTTACTAAACTACCGTTTAGTGAGAAGAAAAATATTGAAGCATTTCAGAGAACCGCTTCGGTACAGAAAAACAAAAAAACACCCCGCCAAAAGGCGGGGTGTATCGATATTTGCGGCGTCCAAGCCACGCTCCACAACGTGTTCCTCGAGGGAATGCTTGTCCGTCTTACGCAAATGAGCTCATCGCGTCTCTAACAATAAGCCCTAACCGGCAATAAGTCAATGCCTTTTGCTCACAGCGCTGCGTAATCGGCCGCTGTAATCTTGTAAAGTACATGCCTTTTCAGCGGACTGCCTCTTTCCAATTTCGGGTGGTCGAATTCGCCCGCTTTTTTCATGCCGATCCGTTGCATGACCGTTTCGGAAGGCTGGTTGAGTATCGCTGTAAAAGAAAGAATTTCACTAAGACCCAAAGCGTTGAACCCGTAATCCAGACAGGCTTTGGCGCCTTCTGTGGCATAGCCCCGTTTCCAGAACTTATTGTCCAGCCGCCAGCCGATTTCAACGGCACCTTGGAAATCTGCTTCAAAGCCGACTTCCAATAAACCGATAAAGCCGATGAACGCTCCGTCTTCCTTGCGTTCAACTGCCCAAATACCAAATCCCTTTTCCTCGGTGTGTTGTTCGAACCGATCGATCAACCGGTCTGACTCATCTCTCGAAAGCGCGGCTGGAAAATACTCCATCACCGCAGGATCAGCATTCATGCGCGCAAACACTTCCCTATCGTTATCCTTCCAACGCCGGAAACGGAGCCGCTCCGATTCAAAAATATACTGTTTGTCCATCATGTTGCCGCGGAAGCTGCTGCCGCTTCGTCCGCCTTCACACAATCGATCGCCACGACAAGCGCGATGATGAGATGTTCCATCTTTTCGTCCACAATCTGCATTTCATAGCTGTCTCCCCATGACAGCCATTGCTTGCTGACGGAACCGACGACGTTGCCATGCTGCAGCACTTCGAAATTCAGGTCCCACCAATTGCCGCGCACTTCCACACCTTCCGCGTCAATCGTATAGCGCGCTTTGAAAAAAGTGAATTCCTTTTTGATCGTCAACGCTTCACGGCCATCCACTTCCACGAAAAACTTTGGCAAAAAACTGAATGTTTTTTTGGTGATTAATGCTACTTCCTTTCGGGCCGGATCCATGATGGTAAATGTCTTCGGAATTTGCAGGAAGCTGCCTTCAACGTAATAGACATCCTGCAGTTCCTTATCCTTCACCGTAAATTTACCGCTAAGGCTGAACACTTTCTGCTTCATGTAAAGTTGTTTCACTGCCATTCCCCCCTTTGCTTCAGCATAGCCTTTTTCAACCCTTCAAATCAATAGGAAATCGAGTGAAAAAGATGGTGCCGTCCGTACCTGTTTCGATTTCGATCGTAGCATTATGCCGCGCCGCTACAGCGTAACAGATTCCCAGACCAAGGCCGGTCCCTTCATCTTTTGTGGTATAGAAAGGCGTACCTATTTTCTCGATAATTCCAGGGTCTATTCCAGAGCCCTGATCCTGCACCGCCAGCACTACACAATTTTCATTTTCCACATACGTGCCGATTGTCAGTGTCCGTCCTTCTTCCATCGCTTCCAGTCCGTTGCGGTATAAATTGATGATCAATTGCCGGATTTCGTTATGATTCAACAATAAATCAGGAATTTCCTGCGTATAAATTTCAAGATGTTTATTCTGATTGAATGTATCCACTTTTATCAATGGCGAAATGTCATTGATGATGGTGTTCAAGTTCATCATCTTCATATCTGAAGTCCGCGTGTTGCCGACCGACAGAAATTCGGTGATGATCGCATTTGCACGGTCCAGTTCATCGATCATCAGATTAAAGTGCCCGGCGTGCGGCGCCAATAACTCTTCCGTTTTCAGTAATTGCAGGAAGCCTCTCACCGTCGTCATCGGATTGCGGATTTCATGGCTGATTCCCGCCGCCATCTGGCCGATCAAATCCAGATTCGCAAGCCTCTTCAACTCTTTTTCATACTTTTTCTTTTCTTTGATATTCTTCAGCATGCAGCAGATTCCGTCGTCGAAAGGATAAGCGGTAACTTCATACCAGTAATCTTCATCATCCCATTGCACCTCAAAGTGTACCGTGATCCTTTCTTTCATCGCCCGGTGGAATTCCGTATAAAAGTCTGTATCAACGGCTTCCGGGAAAACCTCCCAAATACATTTGCCCAGCACATCTTCCGCCTTTTTCCCTTGCGGCAGAAACTGGTGCTGGTTCAAATAGATATATTCCCATTCTTTATTGAGCGCAAAAAAACCGTCCGTGATGCTTTCAATGACGCTGTTGACCCGTCTGTTTGCAGCATACAGCGCACTCGTCCGTTCTTCGACCATCACTTCCAATTGGTCCATATAGAGTAAATTCGAGAACACCGGCGCAGTAGCGTCCACTATCGATTGTGCCAGCAGAATCTGCGGATCTTCTATATAATTCTTTCGTTCCAACGAGCTTATCGCTGAAATGACTCCCTGCACTTTCCCCATCGAAACCAGCGGAAACAACAGTAAATCTTTATCGCCAGCCAGTACTAGCCGCATTCGCTTCCGCAATGAAACCGCATCTTTCAGCAATTCCGTATAGCTGGTCAGCGAACCTAGCTGGTTTAATTTTTCATTCCATTCCGCTTCCGTCTTTTCGCTCGCCTTATAGAATTGCAGATGATTTTCGTCATTGGCCAAAGAAGGTTTTACAATATGCGCAACCAACTCGCAGCCGGATGCCGTTTTTTGCAAATAAGCAAAGCAAGTTTTCAAACTTTCCCGTATGGTCGAACACAGCGACAGCTCTTGCGCAAGATCCAGCAGCAATTGTTTTTCTTCAAGCAATTTTTCTTTCTGGGAAATGGATTTCGCATTTTGGATCGCGACAGCCGCCATATTCACGTAAGCTTCGACGCTTTCAATCTCCGCCTGTGTTAAATTCATCGGCGTCCCGGAATCGAACAGGAACACCAGACCGAATAATTCCTCATTATAGGAAATCGGCAGTGCCAGCAGCGACTTGACCTGAAAAGCTTCAACTGATTTCGGGTTGGGCCGGCGGTCGTTTGCGGTGTCCCGTATATAAATGGTTTTCCGGGTCGCGATCACTTCCGCCGCGAGAAGATCCGTTGCCGGGTCGATCACCTGCGATTGCAAAGTCATCCCACCCATGACTTCCGGTTTCCCTGCAAAACCGCGGTAAGTACCGTCTTTGTGAGGCAGGTAGATGCCCACAGAATTGCAACGGACAATTTCCTCCGAAATGGCCGTTGTCACTTGCTGCAGCACTTCCCGCAGATTCAATTTTGTATTAATGATTTGTGTGATATTGGCAAGTCTCGAATATCGTGACTGTTCGTTTTCCATACAAGTATTCTCCAATCTAGGCCAGGCAAATTAAAAATGACGTTTTTCTCAAATTAATTCCATAATGTATTGATTCCATTGCTCCCTACATTTTACCAAAAAGCATCGCCTGTTACTTGAGTCTATATCACCGATTCAACTGACCCCTAATAATTGAACGGAATTGGCACTTTTACATGGGTCAAGCATTTGTTATTCTTAGCAGGAATGTAAAACAGGCAATGGATTAGCTATTGATTTTTCATTTTATTGTCCGATCCATAGAACGAAATAATGAAAGAAGGTAAAATTCATGCAAAAAACTGCAACACCATCCACTGTTTCGAGTAAACGCACATTCGATTTGGTTCT
>CAZGMW010000200.1:0-4175 GCA_964526895.1 uncultured Planococcus sp.
GAATATACTTCTCCCAATGAATCATTTGTTCTGGTTATAGATGCGGATGCAAATTTTGCAGCTTCCGTAAAAGAAACATTAGAACAACATGGAGTTTCGGTCGTTATTGCTCTTGATGGCAAGAAAGGGATGGAATTTTTCTATACACTTCTGCCTCAGATGGTCATTTTGGACCGGAATTTACCCGATGTCGATGGTTTCGACCTCGTGACTCAAATTCATGAAGCGGCCAAAACCCGCTTTCTTCCGATTGCCATAATCAGTGCGGACGCCCGGATTGAAAATCAGATACAGGCGATGGAACTGGGCGCAACTGATTTTTTTGCTAAGCCCGTAAATATGTCCTTTTTGACGGCTTATGTCCGTAATCGTCTGCGAAACCAGGAAGCGATATCAGAAGGGACTCTTTACGACGAATTGACAGGAGCCGGAAACAGAAAGTATTTCGATGATATCTTAATGCAAACGATGGCTTTGTCAGAGAAGACCCGAAACTCGTTTACACTGGTCCTGCTTGACTTGGATCATCTCAAGAAAGTGAATGATGCATACGGTCACCTTGCCGGAGATGAAGTTCTGAGGACATTCAGCCAGCTTCTATTGAAATTGAAGAGGGAGTCGGATTATTTCTTCAGATATGGCAAAGAGGAATTTGCGCTGATCTTCCCGGACACAAAAGCACAAACAGCCAGCGAGTTCTTGGACCGGATTCGCTCCGCGCTTGCGGAAAGCAATTTTTCATTTGCCTCGCCGGAGTCTTTTCAGATCAGCTTTTCGGCCGGCATCAGTGAATATCGCCGAAAACAGGATGCGCCAGTCAGTATGGCCGAAAGCGCGCTGTATCAAGCGAAGAAAAACGGACGCAATCAAACGATTGTCTATGTAAGGGATGAGGGTGATTTCAGGCGACGCCTCAACATTGTCATTGTCGATGACGATCCGCTCGTCCGCAGGCTGGTTTCAAAACAGTTCTCGGGATGGAATCCGGAAGAATTCGATCTCCGTATAAAGGAATATGCCGATGGTGCCAGTTTTGTGGAATCGGAGTGGTATCAGGCTGAGGAAAACTATATGATCCTGCTTGATGGGGTCATGCCGAAAATGGATGGCCTTGAAGTATTGAATCATGTGCGCAGCCGTTACCCTCTTGAAAATATCATCGTTTCAATGCTGACCTCGCGCAACAATGAATCCGATATTGTACTGGCGTTGAAAAATGGCGCTGATGATTATATCGTCAAGCCATTCTATGCACAGGAAGTTGTGGCGCGCGTCCAGCGGCTGACGATGAGGATGTTTAGATGAGCCTATCTTTCTTCTTGATTCTTAGTATTTCCCTGCTCCTTGGCCAAATTGTCCTTTTACTCGTATTAGCTTGGCGCAAAAAGAGAATGTCAGCTAAAGAACAAGCAATCGACCAACAATACAAAGCACTCATCGATGTTTTCAGCTCTTATATGATGGATCCTTCCGATGACCGATTCATCCAGGAAATCCGAGATAATCCGCACAAAATTGTTGTCCTTGAACGGTTGCTGAACGGTTATGTAGCTGTGACAAAAGGCGGTTTGACTTCTCCGCTTGTCAAAAAATTGTCGGAAGATTTTCTGTCAGCGCATTACGCCAGCCAGCTTTTGCGTAAAAATTGGGCGATCCGGATGAATACACTCCACTATATTGAAGATTTCCATGTGGAATCGCTGAAACCTGTATTGAAAGAAAAACTCGAAAAGAGCTCTCAGCTGGACCAGGAAACGCAACAGCTTATCCGTACACTGGCTTCTTTGAATGATCCGGCAACTATCGCTGTATTGACGCGGCATCCGGACGCACCGGTCCGTTTATACACCGATGTGTTCAAACGGCTCGAAGAAGGAACAAGGTTGGAACAGTTGGATGCGGCTATGCGGAATGAAAAACCCAATAGCGCATTGAAGTATGCGGCCATTTCCTATATCGGCATGGCCGGATTGACTTCTTTTCTTCCGCGCCTTGAAAATGAATTAACAAAAGAGGAAGGGGAAATGCGCATTCAATCACTGAAAGCCATTCTCCAATTACAATACCTTTCCGACCCAAGCTTATTGCTGCCGTTTCTCGAGTCATCATCCTGGCCAGAGCGGATGTATGCTTCGCGGATAGCCGGAAAACTGCAATTTTCCAGATTTAAAGAAGTGCTCAGCGTCCTGCTCGGCGATCCGGTTTGGTGGGTTCGTTATTCAGCAGCAGAAGCGTTGGTGCAGTTTTCAGATGGAGACATCCTGCTTTCCCATTTGGCAGCCAATCATCCAGACCGCTTTGCCCGAGATATGGCGTCTCAATGGAAAGCGTCCCTTTTAGGAAGTGAAACCTGATGCAAGTCCTTTTTCAAATTGTAGCCTATGTCGTTATCGCTTATATGCTTTTTTCAAGTTTAAGTTATTTGGGCTTTTTTATGCTGGCATTCCGGAAAGTGAAAAGAGAGGACCAGCTCGACAAGACAGAGTCCACTGAGGATTTTCTTGGAAACTTGAATACGTATCCCGTCTCTATAATTGTTCCTGCTTATAATGAAGAAGTTGGCGTTACAAGTACTGTAAGATCATTGCTGGCGCTGGAATACCCGGAAAAAGAAATTATTGTTGTCGATGATGGCTCGAAAGACAAGACATCCGAGCGCATGATCGAGGAATTTCAGATGAAGCAAATTCCGTACGCGGTCCGCACGCATATCGAAACGGCCGAAGTTGAAGCCATCTACCAGTCTTCCATATTTCCGTATATCCGTTTAATCAAGAAAGCGAATGGAGGAAAGGCTGATGCCTTGAATGCCGGCATCAATTTGTCTTCCTTTCCGTATTTCTGTGCAATTGATGGTGATTCCATCGTCGAAAATGACGGGCTGCTTAAGACGATGAAACCCATTATCGAATCAGATGGCCAAATTATTGTAACGGGCGGTTCTGTCCGAATTGCAAACGGCTCAACCATTTCCCGAAGCAAAGTGGAAGCGATCGACTTGCCGACGAGCCCTGTCGTCCTCATGCAAATTGTTGAGTATTTCCGCGCATTTTTGATCGGCCGGCTCGCATTAAGCCATTTGAATATCCTGCTCATCATTTCTGGAGCGTTCGGAGTTTTCAACAAAGAACGCGTAATTCAAGCGGGTGGATACAATAAGAACACAGTAGGGGAAGACATGGAACTGGTCGTAAGGCTTCACCGGCTTCTCCGTGAAGAAAAGTCCAAGCAGCGCATCGAATATGTGCCCGATCCCGTTTGCTGGACTGAAGCACCTGAATCGCTGGACGTTTTGCGATCACAGCGGATTCGCTGGCAGCGTGGATTATTTGAAACGTTATGGACTCATCGGAAGATGATGCTGAATCCCAAATACGGTTCTGTCGGCTTATTTTCAATGCCTTATTTTTTATTTGTGGAACTTCTCGGCGCAGTGTTTGAGTTTATCGGATATTTCCTGATAATCGGCGGCTTCCTCTTTTCATTCATTGATCCCTATACGGCAGGCATCCTCTTCTTGGTGACGGTTTTTTATGGTTCACTCATTTCCGCATTGGCCGTGCTATTGGAGGAATTGACGCTCCATAAATACCCGAAACCTTCCCATCTCGTGCGTCTCTATTTCTGGGCGCTGACGGAGACTTTCTGGTACCGTCCGCTTATGGTCTTATGGAGAGTCCAAGGAATTTTCGCTGCGTTCCGCAAAAAAGCCCATTGGGGTGATATGAAACGCAAAGGAATCTCATCTTAGTTTTAGGAGGCAAATAAAAAATGAAAAAAATATTAGTGGCAGATGATGAAGACATTTTGCGCATACTCATTGCCGACACGCTCGAAGACGATTTTGACATCGAAGAAGCGGAAGACGGCAAAGAGGCGCTCGAGAAAATACGGGCAAACGACTATGACTTGGTCATCCTGGATTACATGATGCCTTATCTGACCGGCCTTGAAGTGCTGGAACAAGTCAGAAACGACCAGAACGAAACGCAGGTATTGATGCTGACAGCCAAAGCACAAGACGCAGACCGTGAGCAAGCAATACAAAAAGGGGCAAATTATTTCATGTCCAAGCCATTCAGTCCGATGGAATTGCTGAAACTGGTGGAAAAAATATTAGCTTCTTAATGAAAAAACGAACAGACCCGGAGCGGGCCTGTTCGTTTTTTGGTTTG
>CAZGMW010000201.1:0-4164 GCA_964526895.1 uncultured Planococcus sp.
TTATTTCTGTGTTAATGTATGATTAATCAATTGAGAGGAGGCCATAATGAATAGTCGAAACCAATCAATTAACCTGTAAACAAAGGGAGGGGATTCGAACATTTCATCGGCAAACGCCGTTTAAATGGTCTTATGAGAAAAAAACACAATGAATACGAATCATAAAAGCTCAGCCGCGATCTGATATTCAGATAGTGACTGAGCTTTTATTGATTTATACGAGTTCGTAAGTTTCTACAACTTCGATTGAATTTTCCACTGAACGGATCATCGAACAATTCTTTCGGGTCAGCTCCATCACACGGGGCATCTTCGATTCATCAATCTTCCCTTTAATAAGGAAATGGAGATGGACCTTCGCTACGCGTCCGGCTTCTTCATCAACCCGGACAATCTCTTTTACTATAGCTTGAATATCTTCAGCAGGCATGCGCTGTTTCTCCAGAACTTTTCTTATGATTCCTGCACTGCAGACCGCCAGCGAAGCCACCAGTAATTGGTACGGGCGGAACCCATATTCCTCATTTGTTGAAACGGCAAGGTCGCCGAAAGGCAAATCACCGGAAAAACCATGTTCGGTCATCGAAAACTTCATCTTCCATCTCCTCCTTATGATAAAATTGTATCTGAATTCCATTCAAATATAAAAGAACGTGCTTGCTGGAAGGAGCCATCATGAAAAATTACTTGAGAAGTGACAGCGGGCGTTTCTGGATTCTTGTGGCCATTGTCTCCATCTCCGGCTTTTCACAAGGGATGCTATTGCCGCTGATTGCCGTCATTTTTGAGCAGGACGGTGTTTCCTCTGCTTTAAATGGACTAAGTGCAACTGGGTTATACATAGGTACGTTAATTATCGCTCCATTTATGGAGCCGCAATTGCGGCGTTTCGGCTTTAAGCCGATCATCATTATCGGCGGGGGATTGGTGATACTGTCCTTGCTGCTGTTTCCGCTATGGAAATCGGTCTTGTTCTGGTTCGTTCTGAGAATCCTGATTGGTGTCGGAGATCAGGCTTTGCATTTTTCGACCCAAACTTGGATCACCAGTACATCCGCACAAAATCGTATGGGACGCAATATCGCTATCTACGGGATGTCTTTCAGCATAGGATTCGGAGCGGGACCGCTATTTGTTCCACTGGTGAATATTTTTGAAGCTCTGCCGTTCATCATTTCGGGCTTGCTCTGTATGTCAGCCTGGATATTGGTTTTCTTCCTGAAAAATGACTTTCCTGAAACGACTACAAGTGCAATGACTGCAAGTGGAACGCTGGGCCGTTTTAAAGCAGCCATCATAATTGGCTGGTTTGCTTTTTTGCCGCCACTCGGCTATGGATTTCTGGAAGCATCTTTAAACGCGATTTACCCGGTATATGCTTTGCGCCAATCAATTGATGTTGTCATGGTTTCGTATATGCTTGCCGCATTTTCCCTTGGCGCCATCGCGACCCAGTTGCCGCTGGGCGAACTGAGTGACCGGATCGGAAGGCGCAAAGTGCTGCTGATTGCATTATTTGGTGGTGCGGCAGCATTCGGCGTTGCGAGTTTCTTTGAAACGAATGCTTGGGTCACATTAGGCTTCTTTGTTTTGGCAGGCATGTTTGTCGGTTCGACATTTTCTTTGGGAATATCCTATATGGCAGACCTTATGCCTCGGGAATTGCTTCCGACTGGCAATTTATTGTGCGGCATCGCTTTCAGCATAGGCAGCCTGGCCGGACCTGTGCTCGGAGGAATATTCCTGGATTTAACAGAAGAGTTAAGTTTTTTATTGCTTATAGCCCTGATACTGTTCATCATATTCACCATCATCGCTTTCCGCGGCAATAAAATTGCCAAGCCCGCGACTGACTGAAAGTCTAAAACAGCAAAAAGCACTTCCGAATACAAATCGGAAGTGCTTTTGTTTATTTCAATACAAGTTTTGTTACCGACTCGACTTGCGCTGTCTGCGGGAACATATCAACAGGCTGGATGTATTCGATTCGGTAGATTTTCGTCAATTGCTGAAGGTCTTTTGCCAGTGTTGAGGGGTTGCAGGAAGTGTATACAAAGCGCTTCGGCTTTACTTCCAGAATTGTTTTCAACAGGGAATCCGCTAAACCAGTCCGCGGAGGGTCAACAGTCAATACGTCAGGCACAAAATTTTCCCTGCTCCACACATCAAGCCATTTTTCTGCGGTCCCTGTGACATATTTTGCTTTGACGCCTTGCCGTTTGGCGTTCGCTTTTGCATCCACTACACTGTCATGTATCGTATCCATCCCGCGAAGTTCGCCAGCGCCATCCGCAAGCCACAAGCCGATTGTTCCGACGCCGCAATAGGCATCAACTACTTTTTCTGTGCCGGTCAATTGGGCAGCCCGTTTGATTTCATCATAAAGTTTGACGGTTTGCTTCGGGTTCAGCTGGAAAAAGGCTCGGGCAGAAAGGTCAAATGCCAGTTCGCCCAGCTTTTCATGGATTGTGTCTTTGCCGTATAAAGTAATCGTCTCTTCTCCAAAAATAAGTGAAGTTTTTTCGGGATTGATATTCTGGACGATCGATACAAGGTTTACATCCAAATCTTTCAGTTTTTCGAGCAATAATTCCTTCTTGGGAATTTTCGATCGTGTTGTCACCAACACTAATTGAATCTCACCGGTTTCAATGCCAGTGCGGACAACAATCGTGCGAATGATGCCCTGCATCGTTTTGCCGTCATAGATCGGTATCCGCAATTCTTCGAGAACCCGTTTTACTGAATTGGTGATAACAGTTGTATCCGGATGCTGCACGATGCATTGTTCGATATCAAGCAATTGGTGGGAACCTTCAGCAAATAAACCGGCAATGACTTTTGAACCTTTCAAGCGGGTTTGAAATTGGCTTTTATTGCGGTAATGCCATGGGTCTTCCATGCCAATCGTCTTTTCAATTCTGACATCAACGCCTTTTAAATAGCGTTCAAGTGCTTGGACCACAAGATCACGTTTTTCGACGAGCTGCTGCTCATATTTCAAATGCTGGAGCTGGCAGCCTCCGCAGGCGTCATATACGGGGCACGGCGGTGTTTGCCGATGAGGGGATGGTTCCCGCATTTTCACGATCCGCGCTTCCGCAAAATTCCGTTTCACTGTTGTAATTTGCGCAGTGATTTCTTCCCCTGGCAAAGCGCCAGGCACAAAAACAACATTGCGCTTGAAAAATCCGATGCCTTCTCCGTTAATGCCGAGCCTTTTAATCGTTAAGGGAAACTTTTGTCCGGTCTCCATAATAGGTTTATCATTCATTCAACACACGTCCTTAGTTTGATCATCCCTACATTATAGCGTTATTTGTAGATATCAGCCAGCGCTGATCTGAGATCCGGGTATGCAAATTCAAAACCATGCTGCTGCAGAACTTCGGGCAGAACACGTTGTCCTTCTAGGACAAGGCGGCTCTTATCGCCAAGCGCAGCTTTTAGAGCAAACTCAGGTACCGGGAACCAATGCGGCCGCCCTAACGCATGGCCAATCTCTTTGCCGAAATCTTTGTTGCGCTTCGGATAAGGGGCAGTTACATTAAAGGGTCCGCTAAGTTCTTCATTTTCAATGGCAAATAAAACTGCGCGGGCAACGTCATTCACATGGATCCAAGATAGCCATTGCCTGCCACTGCCCACTGTGCCGCCGCCAAACAATTTATATGGAAGAGCCATTAAAGGCAAGGCACCTTCTTTTTTACCCAGAAGAATGCCGAAACGGCCTAATGCTACCCGGACGCCCTCATTTTTTGCCTCGTTTGCAAGGCGCTCCCATTCGACAACGGTTTTAGCGAGAAAGTCATCGCCGCGTTCCTGAGACTCTTCGTCGTATGATTTTTCTGTAGAAGCCGGGTAGATTCCCACGGCACTTGCATTCACCAATACTTTCGGCTTTTGTTCCAGCGCTTTTATGATGCGCAAAACTTCATTCGTGGCATCGACGCGGCTGCTGTAAATAAGTTTCTTCTGCTCATCATCCCAGCGTCCATCATTGATGGATGAACCGGCCAAGTTCACAAAGGCATTTACCCCTGCCAGTTTTTGCTCAGGCTTTGCGCCATCTGTCAGCCATTCGACATAGTGGATGCCATTGTTTGATGGTTTCTGGCGCACTTCATTTTCACTGCGCATCCTGAAACTCAGAAAATCGAGGGC
>CAZGMW010000202.1:0-4142 GCA_964526895.1 uncultured Planococcus sp.
GGCAATCATCAGCAGGTCCAGATCATTCGAATATCGGGCCAATTCAAAACCTGGGATGACTTCGGTCACTTGTGCCCGTTCTTCTTCATCCAGGCGCGACAAGGCGGCCAGCACTGCTTCACCCGAAGGCAGTGGCGTTGTAACGGCTCTGCCTGTAGATTCCAGAATATAGATGGGCCGATCGTAGCGGAACACTTCTTCTTCTCCATCAGCCGTGCCCCATTTCACTTCGATCGCTGTCGACACAGTAGAGCCGAAGACCGGCAGATTGTTGATGAATAAACGATAGTCGATTTCCTGGTTGATGGGTTCCATGCCGAAATAATAATAATCATTTGTCCATCCGCCATGGTCATTGATAAATTTGATCGTATTGAAGACCAGTTCTGAAGGGATTGCCGGATCGGCAGTTTCCGCCTTGGGCTGGACATAATTTAAGCCTTTTATGGTATCATCCTTTTCCAAAAAGGCACCGGTGTTATCCGTAAAGCGCGCCTCGATTGTACTCATGGCCGGAACGGCAAAGAGCCGATTAGCGTATACCTCCAATGGCGTTTCTTCGTAAAGGTAAACATAACTCGATGTTTCGACCGGTTCTGCCGGGACATAAATCGGTAAAGCACCGATTGAATCATCCGTTATATAAAGTGGATACTGTTCAGTTGGTTCAATCATATCCACTAGGAAGCTCTCAACCTCAGCCAATTGGACAGAACCTTCATAAATACGGCCCGAGTCTGTGTTGATAAAGTTAACGGTCAGTTCTCCGTTTGAAGAACTTTCCCAATTTATGACCAGCCGGTTGAATGTCGCTTCCGGCACATTGGTATCAGCCACGTTCATCATGGCATCAAAGACGGGAAATGGCACAGCACCCGGATAATGCAGCACAGCTCGCGCCGGATCGTGCATAATATCCGCCATTTCATTAGCTGTCGCTTGATCCGTCTGCAGAGACAAATCATCTATTTGCCATAAGCGTACAGCATCCAGGAATAAATCGATTTCATCTTTATTGACTGTGCCGTGGACACTGTCTTCAAAATGATAAAGGATTTTTACAGGCCGGACAATCTGCTCGATTTTTTTCGTTTCAACAATCGCGGCGTCAAGCGGCGGCGATGAATCGATGGCATCCAATGTTGTCGGAGTGAAGTTCCAGATAGTAAACGTCAAACCAATACTGAGAAACACCAGTAAAAATAGGATAATTGACTTTACTTGTTCAATGTATTTCATTCCCACTCACCTCCGTCGTCTGTTTCGAATGGAAGCGTGAAGAAAATTTTAGTTCCTTTGCCATAATTGCTTTCTGCCCAAATACTGCCGCCGTGGACATTGATGACTTCTTTGGAAATTGCCAATCCAAGTCCGGTACCACCCATCTCTCTTGAACGCGCCCGGTCGACACGATAAAAGCGGTCGAAAATCTTATCAAGGTTCTCTTTAGGAATTCCCATGCCCTGATCGCTGATTTTCGTCTCAAGCAAGCCGTCAACTTCACTCAATGTAAATGAAACTCGGCCGCCATCCGGAGAGTATTTCAACGCATTCGAAATGATATTATCGAATACCTGTGTCATCTTATCTGTATCGATTTCTACAAAGTATGGAGTTTTAGGCATATCACGATCGAATGTCACGTTCTGTGATTTCGACATCTCAAAGCGGTCGATGATACGTCCAAAGAACACTTTAAAATCAACCATTTCTTTATTGAGTTCAGTTTCTCCGGAATCCATTTTGGACAATTTCAGCAAGTCGTTTACAAGCCGGATCATGCGCTCGGTTTCCGTCTGTGTCACATTGAGAAAATGCGGCGCCAGATCTGTATCCTGCCAGGCACCTTCAGCCAGCGCTTCAAGATAACTGCGCATCGTTGTAAGCGGTGTGCGCAATTCATGCGATACATTGGCCACAAACTCACGGCGTTCCATATCGATTTTTTCCTGTTCGGTGTTGTCATGCAGAACGGCAATCAGCCCGTTCACGAAGCCGGTCTCTTTTTGAATGACCGAAAAATTCGTCCGCAGCAGCGTACTTTCTTCATAATTGCCAAAATCAAGTGTAATCGCGTCTTTCATATGGATTAAATCTTCAAATGTATATTCACTTTCAAGGCCCAGCACAGTCGTAATCGGGCGGTTCATCACCGTTTCACGTGAAACATTCAGCAAACGCAAAGCGGGATCATTGATCAGAATAATTCTTCCTCTTCGATCAGTGGATAACACGCCGTCCGTCATATTCGCCAAAATCGAGGCCAGTTTCCGGCGTTCGCTTTCTGTCGATTGCTGGGATTCCTGCAGCCTGTTCGTCAAATGGTTGAATGCTTTAGCCAATTGACCGATTTCATCATCACCGTAAACTTGGACTTTGCGGGAGAAGTTCCCTTTGGCCATCGCCTGCGCATGTTTTCGCATATCTGAAATCGGCTTTGAAATGGTTTGAGCAACCAGAATCCCCAGGATCGCCGTAATAAGCAGTGATAATGCCGTCCCTCCGGCCAAAATCGAATTGATTTCATCCATTTGGTCATAAACATTTTCCACTTTTGCTTCGAGATACAGCGTTCCGAGCAATTCGCCGCCAGCTGTGACAATCGGCTGTGTTGCTACCCACACCCGCCGGTCGGTTTCCTTGTTTATTTTAATCTGCTGCTGTGGCGTAACACTGAGGATGGTTTCTCTGACTAATTCATCTGCCGACCGCTGTCCGATCAATGGCTGCTTCTCGATTGCTGAAGAGCCGAGAATCCGATACCCGGCATCTACCACACGGATTTCTGTTATGTCAGAGGCAGAAGAGCTAAAGCCGTTTAATACCGAACGCAGACTTTGCTCCACTGTTAAATCGTCATCAGTCCGTGTCCTGATTATTTCTTCCCGCACACTGAACTCGATGATTTCCATCCGGTCTTCAATGGACTCTCTAAAATTCGTTATTAATTTCTCTTCCAATTCCTGCACAAAATAAAGGCCGATGATCTGCATCGCCAGTAAGATCAACAGGATATATATCAGCACAATCTTCACATGTATTGATTTGAAAAAAGTCACTTTCTGCATTCAGTCTACTCCTGTTCGGGATTTCGCAAATAATACCCTACTCCGCGGCGTGTCACTATCCATGCCGGATGGCTCGGGTTGTCTTCAATTTTTTCACGCAAACGGCGGATTGTCACATCCACTGTACGGACGTCTCCAAAATAATCATAGCCCCATACCGTCTGGAGCAAATGCTCACGCGTCATGACTTGGCCAATATGCTTGCCAAGATAATGCAGCAATTCAAATTCCCTGTGCGTCAGCTCGATTGTTTCCTCACGCTTCAACACCAGATAAGCATCCGGTTGGATTGTTAACACACCTACCTGGATATCGTTCGAGTTCGGCCCCACTTCTTCCGCAGGAATAATATTCAGGCGACGCAAATTGGCTTTGACACGTGCCACCAATTCTCTTGTCGAGAACGGTTTCGTCACGTAATCATCCGCCCCCAACTCCAATCCAAGCACCTTGTCGATTTCGGAGTCTTTCGCTGTCAGCATGATAATCGGAAAATCGAATTTTTTGCGCACTTCACGGCACACTTCCATACCGTCCCGGTTCGGAAGCATGATATCCAACAACATCAAATCAGGCTTTATTTCTTCCGCCAATTTGATTGCTTCATCGCCGTCGTATGCACAAACGACATTGAATCCTTCTTTCTTCAAATTGAATTGCAGAATATCTGCGATCGGCTTTTCATCATCGACTACCAAAATCGTCTTATTCATCATTAATCTCCCCTTTTTCAATAGAAATATCCATGCTTGCCGTAAACTTTTCTTCCTTAACTTTATCACTGTTCAGGCTGTTTGGCACCTCTCATTCATTACAGGATATTTCCCGGGAAATAATAAGATGATTGCCGGGAATATCAGCGATTCCTTGCGCCTATAAAATGAATGCCAGCGAAGAAGAAAATTGCTTTCTTTTCGCTGGCATCCGAGGTTTCTTGCATATGAAATTCACTTTAACATTCAGAAATGAGTCTGAATTTTATTCACTTATATAGTCTAATGGATTCTCTACAACTCCATCTTGGGAAATTTCAAAATGCAGATGAACCCCCGTCGACTTCCCTGTAGTTCCCAT
>CAZGMW010000203.1:0-4139 GCA_964526895.1 uncultured Planococcus sp.
CCTGTTACTAGTGTCAATAGCAGTAGAAGCAAAACGACTTTTAAGTTTTTGATACGTAAGCGTCCAATAACGAACACATTCATATAGAAGAAACTTCGTGAGATACTCTTTCCAGAATTGAATTTTGGGAGGAGTTTCTTTGATAAGAAAAGAGAAAGCACTCTATTGGTCAAAACAAATAAATGAATATCGGCAAAGCGGAGAATCGTTAGCCAAATGGTGTGAGAAAAATGACATCAAAATTCATACGATGAAATATTGGCTGCGCAAGCAGTCTCCCGTCTCCCAAGAAAAATCTGAGACCGTTTGGGTCTCCTGTATGGTGGAGGAATCGGTGAGAGATACGATTACGTTGAAGATAAAAAATGTGGAAATCGAGGTGATGAGTGGCTTCCAGGATGAACTGTTACTGAAGGTCCTTCGGACACTTGAACAGTTATGATGAACGGCCGAATCGTCGAGCGGGTGTATTTGGCAGCTGGACCGACGGATCTCCGGAAGTCGATTGACGGACTGGCGGTCATCGTTCAGGAATTATTCCAGCTCGATCCTTTTTCCAACGCGCTCTTTGTATTCTGTAACCGGAAGAAAGACAAGCTCAAGATTCTGTTCTGGGATCACAATGGCTTCTGGCTCTACTACCGCCGCTTGGAAAAAGGGTTGTTCGATTGGCCGGACCATGGGTCCAACCAGCCTCTTCCCATCACGCCCAGGCAGTTGAACTGGTTGCTTGATGGCCTGCCGCTGAACCAGCGCCAGGCACACCCATCCGTGGCGGCGAAAAAAATCATTTAGGTCTTTTTGGCACTGAAATTCTGTGCTATTCTTAGACCTATGAAAACAATGGACGGAAACACCTCACCTACAATTGAAGAACTGGAAAAGAAAAACGCGCAACTCGAGAACCAGATGAAGGCACTGGAGTTGAAGGTGCAATGGTACGAAGAGCAGTTCCGACTGGGCCAGCAGAAACGGTTTGGTTCATCCAGTGAAAAGACGGATGACAACCAGTTGGCGCTTCAACTGTTCAACGAAGCCGAAATTTCTTCTTCCGTTTTATTGGCGGAACCGACGATGGAGACCATCAGCTACACGCGCAAGAAAATGGGTGGCCGTGCAGAGAAGCTGAAAGATCTGCCGGTCGAAACCATCCATTATGACCTCTCTGATCCTGAGAAGGTCTGTTCGGCATGCGATCATGCACTCCATGAAATGAGCCAACAAATCCGCCAGGAGCTGAAAATCGTTCCGGCGCAGGTCATAGTGGTCGAACACGTCCAGCACATTTACAGCTGCCGGCATTGCGAAAAACACGAAATCACGACACCCATCGTAAAAGCGAAGATGCCAAATCCGGTCATCCCGAAGGGATTGGCTTCACCTTCCGCAATCGCCTTTATCATGACGCAAAAATTTGCGGACGGGCTGCCGCTTTACCGTCAGGAAAAACAGCTGGAACGGATGGGAATTCCATTAAACCGCCAGACCCTCTCGAACTGGATGATTTCGAGTACGTCCCGTTGGTTGAGTCCATTTTACGATCATCTCCACCGGCAACTCCTGCAGGAAAATCTGCTTCATGCCGATGAGACCAGCCTGCAAGTACTCGATGAGCCGGGTAAGAAGGCGCAATCCAAGTCGTACATGTGGCTTTATTGCACGAGCGGTGCAACGGAAAAACCGATGGTCCTTTTCGATTACCGCGCGAGCCGATCGAGTGAAAATCCGAAGGATTTCTTGAAAGGATTCGAAGGCTATCTCAACGTCGACGGATATGCCGGCTACGAATCGCTCGAGCATGTGGAACTCGCTGGCTGTTGGGCACATGCGCGCCGGAAATTCGATGAGGCGCTGAAGGCATTGAAGAGTCCATCAGCAAGTGCCACCCGATCGACGATTGCCAAAAAGGGACTCAACTTCTGTAACCAATTATTCGCGATTGAACGCAAAATCAAGAAACTGGACGCAAAAGAGCGGTTGAAAATACGCCAAAAAGACAGTCAGCCCGTGCTGGATGCTTATTTGGCATGGCTGAATGAACAAAAAGACATCATTGCGCCCCAATCGGCAACGGGTAAAGCCATCACGTATTCATTGAATCAATGGCACAAGCTGACCACATTCATGAAAGACGGCCGGATTGAGATCGACAACAATCGCGCTGAACGGTCGATTAAACCGTTCGTCATCGGAAGAAAAAATTGGTTGTTCGCTGCATCAACGAATGGGGCGAAATCAAGCGCCATTGCTTACAGTCTCGTAGAGACAGCTAAAGAGAATGGCTTGAATCCATTTTTCTATCTTCAATTTCTTTTCGAAGAACTTCCGCAGCTGGACATGACGGCTGAACTGAACATCGATCATCTCATGCCCTGGTCGAAGCAACTCCCAAAAGACTGTTATGTCCAAAAGAAAAAATAACAAAAATGCCTTTCCGACAAAAAATCGGAAAGGCATTTTCTTTTCTAAGAAACTAGGTGTTCATTATTGGACGCTTACGTATAGAATATAAATTGTTGTGCATTGTCGGAATCTTTTAGAATTGTTTTTTTACACAGGGTCGCAATTTATATCCAGATTTCGCTGTCCGCAGCTCTGTGCATCCACCGAGTCATTTCAATCATACCAACTTTATATTTCCAATCTGCACAGGCAGCAAAAAAGAAGCAGGCATTCATGGAAATCCATGAATGCCTGCTTCTTTAATATTGTCTAGCGCCTTAAGTTAATGACACTGACATAAGCTTTGGCGCTTTTAGAGAATAATAAATTATTCAGCGCCGTCGCCTTCAACTTACTCACCTTTACTCTGCTGCAGTAATCATATAAATCAGACCGCCATCCGTGCTTGCAACAAGCGCGCCATCTTCAGTTACAAGAATATCACGGAAACGCTGGGCTTCATCAGTTAATAGACGTTCTTCTCCAACAATGGTGTCACCTTCAATAACGACACGTACAATATAGTTCGGCGCTAAACCGCCGATGAACAAATTGTTCTCCCACTCAGGAATTACGTCGCTATCATAGAATGACATACCACTTGGCGCACTTGTTGGATCCCAATAATATCTTGGTTCAATAAAACCTTGCGCCTCATGTTCTGAAATACCTTCATTGACAAATTCACCAGTGTACTCGAGACCATAAGAAACAATTGGCCATCCATAATTATTGCCTGGTTCAATGATATTCAATTCATCCCCTGCTTGTGGACCGAATTCAACAATCCATAAGTCTCCTGTTTCAGGGTTGAAGTCTATACCTTGTATATTCCGGTGACCGTAGCTGTAAATACCATCCAGTGCGTCTTCATCTTCGACAAATGGATTCGTATCTACTGGTTCTCCATCTTGTGTAATGTGAATGACTTTACCTAAATAAGCATCCAAGTCTTGTGCACGATCGCGACTTTCGACATCTGAACGCTCACCAGTTGTTAAGAACAGGTTGCCATCTTCATCAAAGATAATACGTCCACCATAGTGTAAGGTGCCTTCATATGCTGGTATCGCTTGGAAGATGACTTCAAAATTTTCAAGAGAAGTTTCATCTTCTGATAAAACACCTTTACCGACAGCAGTTACAGTACCACCTTCAATATCTTGAGAAAACGTCAGAAATACTAATCTGGATTCGTCAAAATCAGGTGGAACGGCGACATCAAGCAACCCACCTTGATCTTCGTTATTTACTTCTGGTATACCTGCGATTGGATCTGAAACAGTGCCATCTTCAAGGTTTACAATAAGAAGTTCCGCTTCATCTCTTTGCGTCACAAGTAAGCGGTTTGGTTCAAACTCTGCCATACCCCAAGTTACGCCAAGACCGTCAACAACAACTTCCTCTTCAAGTTCTGTTTCCGTCTCTACTGCAGGTGCTCTTGTCTGTTCTGGAAATGCCGGTTCAAACTCAGTAACTTTTGGTTCAGTTTCTGCACTTTCATTAACGACCTCTTCGGCAGGTTCTTCCACGTCCTCGTCAGCAGGTTCTTCTGTTACAACATCCGGCTCATCAATTGGTTCTTCCTCTGCAGCATCCTCATTGCCACATGCTGCCAAAGCCAATACAACGATCAGCATTGCCAAGAGCATTAATCTTGACCAGGTAATTTTCGTCATCGTTTTTCCTCCCTTTTT
>CAZGMW010000204.1:0-4126 GCA_964526895.1 uncultured Planococcus sp.
AACCGCACCCCAAATCGATCAACCCGCACCCCAAACGGTTTAACCCGCACTCCAAGCCGATCAAGCCGCACCCCAAACGTTCTAACCCGCACCCCAAACCAAAAAAACGCCGCCAGCTGAACAAGCTGGCGGCGTTCTCAATTTTTCATTTCTTCATCAATAAATAGATAAAATAAGGTGCGCCGATCAAGGCGGCCATGACGCCGGCGGGAATGCCGGATGGTTCGAGCAGATTGCGTCCAATCGTGTCCGCCAGCAACAGCAGCCAGCCGCCGGTCAGGATGGCGAGCGGCAGGAATAATTGATGGCGCGGACCGACGAGTGCTTTCGCAATATGCGGCGCCATAAGTCCGATGAACGCGATGCCGCCCGTAACCGAAACAGCCGATGCGGCCAAAGCGACCGCAGCCAACAGCATCGTGATGCGTTCTTTTTCGACGGAAACGCCCAATCCGACCGCTACCGGTTCGCTGAGCCCAAGCATGTTCAAACGATTGGCTTTATAAAGAACAAACGGGATGAGCACCAATAACCACGGCAGCAAAGCCAGGATGAATGGCCAGTCCGTCCCCCAGATATTACCCGCCAGCCAATTGGCGATGAAATCCACTTTTTCGCGTTCAGCGGATGAAATCAGCACAATCATAACGCCGGACAGCGCCATCGAAAAGCCGATGCCGGTCAGAATCAGCCGAATCGGCTGCAGCCCCGTCTCCCTTTGATAAGAGAACAGATAAATCAGGATTGCCGTCAATAATGCGCCTCCGAATGCCACCAATGGCAATAGATAAACAAAAGAACCCGCTTCGACAGGAACGAATAGAAAGAACACGGCAATGGCGGCACCGGCACCGGAATTGATTCCGATGATGCCTGGGTCTGCCAGGTCATTGCGTGTAATACTTTGCAAAATCGCGCCGGACAAGGCTAATGCCATACCAGCAAGCACTGTAATCAGGATGCGCGGCATGCGGATCGAGAACAAGACGAAATTTTCCTTGAATGTGCCCTGACCGATGAGAGCCGCTGCAATCCGGTCGTAACCCATGGAAGAATAACCTGCACCGACACTGATGATGGCTGTCGCCAAAATCAGTCCGAGCAGTGTGAAAAAGAAGACACGCTGTTTTTTAATCAAAGCTGATTGGATCATGTGAACGCACGGCCTCCTTTACGGACGATGATCAGGAAGAATGGCAGGCCGAGCATGGCGACGATTGCAGCCACTGGCGTTTCGAAAGGCGCGTTGATTGTTCTGCCGAGCAGATCGGCAAACAGCATGAATATTGCACCTGCCAAAGCAGACATTGGAATGATATGCCGATAATCGACACCAACGATTGCGCGCACGATATGCGGCACGAGCAAGCCGACGAAAGCCATGTTACCGGCAAGCGCAACAGCGGCTCCCGCTAAAGCAGTGATGACGACGAACAGGAACGCTTTTGTGCGGTTGGTGTTCTGGCCAAGGCCAATCGCAGCTTCCTCGCTTAAACTAAGGATGGATAATTGACGCGACAGCAGCAGCGCAACGACCATCGCAATGAGGATGAAAGGAGTAATTGTCTGCAATTGCCCCCATGTCGTGCCGATCAAGCCGCCGGCAGTCCACATGGAAATGTCTTTTGAAATTTTAAAATACAAGCCGATTCCTTCTGCCACGGCAGTGAGGAAAGCGGAAATGGCGGCGCCCGCCAACACGATCCGAAAAGGTGAGAAGCCGCCTTTTTTCATGGAGCCAAGGCCGAATACCAAAGCACCGCCGACAGCTGCACCGATAAAACAGGCAACCATGATGCCGAAATAATTGGCCGCTGGAATCATGGCAAGCGTTATGGCCAGCGCTGCATTGGCCCCGGCAGTCAATCCGAGAAGTCCCGGATCCGCTAATGGATTGCGCGTCATGCCCTGCATGATGGCGCCGGACACAGCGAGCGCCGCACCGACAAGTACAGCCGCCAGTTCCCGTGGCAGGCGGATTTCACGGATCACTGAAATGGCATCATTGGAGATGTTTGAAAAAAGAGCCAGCCGGATATCGTTCAAGCTGATATCGGCTGCGCCAAAAGCGATGGCTGCTGTAAATGTCAGTGCGAAAACGGCAACAGCCGCCAGCATCTTTGCGAAGAAATTAAATTTTGTCGGCATAAGGCATCATCATTTCTGTTAAGGATAAAAAGGAATTCCTGGGGGTCAGGAATTCCTTTTCTTTTTTATTGAGCTAGAAAGTTTTCTTTGAAGAATTCCAATTGATGATCCAATGAAAGTGGATCGTTGAAATAGAATTCCTTGGCGTTCGCTTCAAAGACATGGCCGTTTTTCACAGCTTCCGTATTTTTGTAAACATCCGTTTCCTGGAACGAATTGTCCTGTTCGGAGTCTTTGCTGAAGATCACGTAGTCGCCCATGTAGTCAGGAAGAACTTCCTGAGACAATGCATAGTACCCGTCCTTCAATGCCATTTCTTTTACTTTCTCCGGCATTTTCAATTTCATTTCCTGATAAAGGATTTCCGTTCCACGGCCCCAGCTGTCGCCGAAAACGTAAATTTGCTTATCAAAGTTCTCGATGACCGAAACTGTTGCGTCTTCACCGATTTCAGCACGGATTTCTTCTCCGGCCGTTTGCGCGCGTTCTTTGAAATCATCAATCCAAGCTTGAGCTTCTTCTTCTTTATTCACTGCTTTTCCGATTTCAAGATGCTGCGTCAGGTAATCGACATTATTGTAAGTATAAGTGACTGTAGGTGCGATTTCATTTAATTTATCAATATTTTTCATTGTGGACGAACCGATGATCAAATCGGGATCCAATTCAATGATTTTCTCGAGATCATCTTCTGCAACTTCTTCCACGTCCGCCAATTGCTCTTCAAAACGAGGGTTCATCTTCGACCAGGAATCTACGCCGACCAGTGGCACATCAAGCGCCATGGCATTTCCCGCGTACGTCGACAATACGACTACGCGCTGCGGATCTGCAGGAACTTCGATCGGTCCGGTTTCTGATTCATATGTAATCGTTTCCGGCGTCGTTTCCGCTGAAGCTTCATCTGTTTCTTCCGTTGACTCTGAATTGCACGCTGCAAGGAATAAAGCAGCCAATAAAACCAGTAGGAATATTAATTTTTTCATCGTTGTTATGCTCCTTTGATTAAGTTATAGGTAATGCAGATCGGTTTTTGCGTTCTTGGGTCCATGCCGATTTCAGCATCGATCCGGAATACGGTTTTCAGCACGTCGGCGGTGATGACTTCGTGGCAGGCACCTGCTTTGACAATCTCACCATTTTTCATCGCAACGATATGATCGGCAAAACGCGCAGCCTGATTCAAATCATGCAGCACCATGACGATGGTGCGTTCCTGCTCTTCATTCAGCTTCTGCAGCAGTTCGAGAATTTCCAGCTGATGTGCCATGTCTAGATATGTTGTCGGTTCGTCGAGGAAAATCATTTCCGTTTCCTGCGCAAGCGCCATCGCAATCCATACACGCTGGCGTTGGCCGCCAGATAACGCATCTACCGGATGGTATTTGAAAAACTGGGTACCAGTCACATCGAGTGCCCAATTGATGATGTCATGGTCCTCGGCGGACAGGCGGCCAAATCCTTTCTGATAAGGAAAGCGGCCATAGGACACCAACTCACCGACCGTCAGTCCGGGTGCGTTTTCAGGTGTCTGCGGAAGAATGGCGATTTTCCGGGCAAGTCTTTTCGTGTTTTCTTTGGCGATATCGGCGCCGTCAAGCACGATGCTGCCTGATTGATGCGGAATGACGCGTGTCAGGGCTTTCAGTAAAGTGGATTTGCCACAGCCGTTCGAACCGATGATGGTCGTAATCTTCTTATCGGGAATCGACAGAGACAAATTCTTTACAATCGCACGGTCTCCATAGCTGATATCAAGCTGCTCAGCGGACAGGCGAACCATATATAAAAACCTCCTATTTATAATTAAATGAGAAACTAATTGATAACGATTATCATTTTCAGTACAATCAATACTATAAGGTGAATAAGTGCACTTGTCAACGGCAATCTTATTAAGAAGAGGATGATTTATAATGACTGAAATAGATGTTTTTGATGTCACGATAATCGGTGGAGGACCAGCAGGGCTTTACTC
>CAZGMW010000205.1:0-4115 GCA_964526895.1 uncultured Planococcus sp.
TAATTCGGATAAACGGCAGGAAGTTCTCAGCACGCTGGAAGGCGCTGAAGCGATCCACGTTTTTGACGAAGCGGCAAAAACCACAGTGCTGCAGGAAGCGCCGCAATTTGATGGAAAAGTTTTTGCGATTGCCCAAGGCACCAGCGAATTTTCTTCGGTGCATCGTTCACAACTTGAAAAAGAAGCAGACACATTTTTATTCGTATTGCCGGCTGGCATCCGCAAAGTGAAGAATATTCCGTTCGCCATCACCGCGCTCCACAAACTTCACGAAGCGTTTCCGAACATCCGACTGTGGCTGGCGGGACCCATTCTCGAAAGAGCGGAAGCAGACACAGTGCTTGCTTTGGCTGAAGAGCATGCCAACTGGATTAGCTATATCGGTGAAATTCCCCATGCTGAAATGGGCGCTGTTTTTGAGAATGCAGATATCGTGCTGAACACTTCCCTTTCGGAAGGACAGCCCGCCGCCATCCTGGAAGCGATGGGTTACGGCAAGCCGGTTCTGGTTTCCAACGTTCCCGGCAATAAAGGGATGGTTGAAAATGGAAAAACCGGGTATTTGTATAATGACCAAAAGCAATTCCTTGATTACGCAGCCGAGCTGATTAATAATAACGAAGCAAGGCAACGCATCGGCCGGCAGGCAAAACAATATGCGGCCGATCATCACTCCCCTTCCTTTGAAGCGGAAGCTTTGCAGAAGATTTATATTTCAATAACACAGCAAGACGAGACTTAATATAGAAAAGAGGCGAATCCTAATGACTGAAAAAGATATGGTTAAATTGACTTCTTTATCATCTAAAGGTGGTTGAGGATGTAAAATTGGTCCTGAGGACCTGGCGCAGGTTCTGCGTCATTTACCGAGAAATGCAGAAAACCCTAATTTACTGGTCGGTTTGGATACAGCCGACGATGCGGGCGTTTATAAAATCAGCGACGATGTGGCACTTGTCCAGACTTTGGATTTTTTCACACCGATTGTCGATGACCCTTATATGTTCGGACAAATCGGTGCAGCCAACTCATTGAGCGACGTTTACGCAATGGGCGGCAAGCCGCTGACAGTCATGAATATCGTGGCGTTCCCAATCAATACACTTGATAAGAGCATTTTGGCTGACATTTTGGCCGGCGCTTCCGATAAAGTGAAAGAATCCGGCGCCACTCTGGTCGGCGGACATTCAATCGACGACGAGGAGCCGAAATTCGGTTTATCCGTTACCGGCACTATTCATCCTGACCGCATCCGCGCGAACGCTGGAGCGAAACCGGGCGACCGCTTGATTTTGACCAAACCGATTGGTGTCGGCATATTGACGACTGCCATCAAACAGGATTTGCTTGAAAAAGACGACCTTGCAGAAGTAATGGAAGTCATGGCTACGCTGAATAAAAAAGCGGCGGAAGCAATGGAAAACTACACCGTCAATGCTTGCACCGATGTAACCGGCTTTGGCCTTCTTGGCCATACGATGGAAATTGCAAAAGGCAGCAACACTGGCATCACAATTTACAACGATGAAGTGCCTGTTCTTTCAAAAGCCAAGGAACTTGCCGAGCAGAACATCATTCCCGGCGGTACGTATAAAAATCACAAATGGCTAGCGCCTGATATCGATTATGCGGACAGCATCAGCAAAATCGATCAGCTCATCCTTTGTGACGCTGTAACTTCCGGCGGCTTATTGATTTCTGTTCCGGAAGCCGAAGCTGATGCGTTGCAGCGCGACCTTCAGAGCAGCGGTGTACAATCTTCGATTATCGGAGAAGTCACGGAAGATAATGCAAGTCGCATCAAGGTTATTTAAGGAAAAGTGTTAAAGATTAGACAATAAAAACAAGGACTCGCACCGAGTCCTTGTTTTAAAATTACAGGCAATACGATAAGCCGTAGGGGCATCACCAAAGAATAGAGTTGATTTTGATGTGGTTTAAAAAGAGAAGTTTATTAATATACGCTTTATTGGTTGTGGCGATATTCATCAGCATGCGGCTGACTGAGTTCGATCTGACGAAATTCCGGGATTTCCGGAATATGATCGACTTCCTGTCGCAATGGTTCCCGATGGATTTCACACGTCTGCCCGGCATGCTTGAAGATACCCTGGCTACGCTTGCCATGGCGTTTCTCGGCAGTTTTCTTGGCTTGATTATCGGCTTGCCGCTGAGTTTTCTGGCTGCGCGAAATACAGCACATTCCAAGCCGGTGTTCCATTTTTTCCGGATTGCACTCAGCTTTGTGCGTTCTGTGCCGGAAATCGTCTTTGGCTTGATTCTCCTGACTACGCTTGGGCTTGGACCATTCCCGGCAGTGCTGGCAATCACATTCCATAACATCGGCGTCATGGGCAAGCTGATTTCCGAGCTGATTGAAGCGGCGGATACCGGACCTCAGGAAGCGATGAAAGCGGTCGGTGCAAAACGATGGGTCGCTTCCCTCTTCAGCATTCTTCCCCAGATTTGGCCGAATGTCCTATCCAACTTTTTCTATCGCTTCGAAGTGGCGATCCGTACTTCATTGATATTGGGATTCATCGGCGGCGGCGGGATCGGCCAGCGCCTGTTCAATGATTTCAGTACTTTTCAGTATTCGTCTGTGTCGCTCGACGTCCTGATCATCATGGTCATGGTAATACTGGTCGACTCGCTCGGCAGCTTTGTACGGAATCGTGTTATTTAAAGGAGGCATGAAAATGCTTGAACTGAAAAATGTGTCAGTCCGGTATCCCGGAATGACCAAAGATGCCCTTTCCGACTTGAACTTATCTTTTGAAAAGGATGATTTTGTTTGTGTACTCGGGAAAAGTGGTGCTGGTAAATCAACATTCATCCGCTGCATCAATGGATTGCAGCAGCCGACGGAAGGCGAAATCCGTTTCGACGGCACGCCAATGTCTTTTCAAAAAGAAGAGCTCCGCCAGACCAGACGGGAAATGGGCATGGTGTTTCAGCATTTCAACCTGATTCCCCGCATGAGCGTGCTGCAAAATGTATTGACCGGCCGCTTCGGTTACCGTTCCACATTTAAAAATCTGGTCGGCTGGTTCACAACAGAAGAAATTCAAGAAGCCAAACGCATCATCGCGGAAGTCGGGCTGACAGAAATGGAAAATCGCCGTGTTGAAAATTTAAGCGGTGGCCAAAAACAGCGTGTCGGCATCGCCCGCGCCTTGGTTCAGCACCCGCGGATTCTGCTCGGTGACGAACCGGTCGCCAGCCTGGATCCCGGGACATCAAACCATATCTTCTCTTTACTGCAGGAGATTCACGAACGCTTGGGCTTACTGACCATCATCAATGTGCATGATATCGAACTTGCCAAGCGTTATGCAACGCGGATTATCGCTCTGAAAGACGGCGAATTGATTTTCGACGGCAAGCCGAAAGATTTCACCGGCACAGAATATGAAGAAACATATGATTCCGAACAGCAGAAACTATTCTTTCAAATTTGATATAACCTTCTAAAGGAGAGTGATTTTGATGAGAAGGAGTCCATGAGCAGTCAATTCGTCCAGGGTCGTGTACGACTCTCAAAATCCGGAAGTCTTAGCCTCTGTTCCAAACCGGAACGCTGGCAGCCAAACCGTAATTCTCACTTTTGACGACGGGCCAAGCAAAGTGCTGCCTGACATACTCGATATATTGAATGAAACCGGGACACCCGCCGTCTTTTTTTGGCAATCTCGCCTTCTCCATAAGGAAAGACCGTGGAAGCGAGTGTTGGCGGAGGGCCATCAGATCGGCACCCATAGCGTAAAGCATAGAAATCTAACAGTTAAGATGACACAACAACAGCAATATGATGACCTCAAGAAGAGTGTGGATGATATCGAGCGCATAACCGGCAATCCGGTGACATTCTTCCGCCCTCCTTATGGGCAGTTTAATGATGAAACATTGGAGTCAGCCAATCGTTTAAATCTCACAACCGTCATGTGGCGCATCGCCTCGATGGACTGGGAGCTGAAAGACGATCCCGAACAGATTGTGGCGAATGTCGTCGACCACCTGGAAGACGGCGCCATTATCTTGTTGCATGAATTAAGCCAAACGGTGAAAGTGCTGCCGCAGCTTATTGCGGCCATCAAAGAACAGGGATATGAGTT
>CAZGMW010000206.1:0-4077 GCA_964526895.1 uncultured Planococcus sp.
TGCTGAGATCCACTCGGGCGAAGTGAAACGAGCCCGAGTTAGCTCAGCGCGAGCCCCCGGCAAGCGAAGCTGTTTTGCGGAATATCTGTTAATAAAGACTATAAGTTGTTATATAGAAGAACTAGAGAGCGAAAGGATGTTTGCGTGTGCAATGGTTTAATGTAGGGAAAATCGTCAATACTCATGGCATTCAGGGAGAGGTGCGGGTTTTGTCGCGCACTGATTTTCCAGATGAGCGTTTTGCAGTCGGAACGAAGCTTGGGCTGTTCAAAAAAGATGCCAAAAAGCCGATCATGGTGACAATCGCCAGCCGCAGACAGCACAAGAACTTTGAGTTGCTGACGTTTGAAGGCTATCCGTTCATCCAGAACGTGGAAGAATTCAAAGAATCGTATCTTCGTATTGCGGAGCACGATCTGACGGATTTGGAAGAAGGCGCATACTACCATCATGAAATACTGGGATGTACAGTTTTCACGGATGAAGGACGCGAGCTTGGCAAAATCACTGAAATTATGGAGACCGGCGCAAATGATGTGTGGGAAGTTTCGCCCCCAGCCGGCAAAAAGCATTATATTCCCTATATCGAAGAAATAGTTAAGGAAATCAATGTCGAGGAAAAGAAAGTGACAATCGAAGTTATGGAAGGTTTGTTGAACGAATGAAAATCAATGTCCTTTCGTTATTTCCGGCGATGTTCGAAGGCGTATTCAATCAGTCGATGATGAAAAAAGCCCAGGAGAAGGACGCTGTGTCTTTTGCTGTTTCCGATTTCCGGGAGTATGCCGACAAAAAACGCCAGGTCGACGATTACCCGTTCGGCGGGGGTGCCGGTATGGTATTAAAGCCGGAACCGGTATTCAATGCTGTTGAGGCGCTTTCAGGAGAAGGAAAACCACGCGTTATCCTCATGTGCCCGCAAGGTGAGCGGTTTACACAGCAAAAGGCAGAAGAACTGGCACAGGAAGAAGAATTGATATTCATCTGTGGCCATTATGAAGGCTATGATGAGCGGATTCGTGAGCATTTGGTGACTGATGAAATTTCAATCGGCGATTTCGTTCTGACCGGCGGTGAACTGGCAGCAATGACTGTCATTGACAGTGTGGTAAGACTGCTGCCAGGCGTTCTTGGCAATGCTGACTCACCGGTTAAGGATTCCTTTTCGACCGGCTTCCTGGAACATCCGCAGTACACAAGGCCAGCCGACTACAAAGGGTGGAAAGTGCCGGAGGTTCTGACATCGGGCAATCATGGTAAAGTCGATAAATGGCGCGAAGAGCAGACCTTGAAAAGAACGCTCGAACGCCGTCCGGATCTGTTGGAGAAAATCGACTTGACTGACGAACAGAAAAAGATTTTGAAAGACTTAAAAAACAGCAAATGATCAACGATTAACTCTTGCAAATGCTTTTGCTAAGTGATAACATGGAGTCTGTACTTTTATGTGAAGTACAGGATCACGGTGTTCCGCTGCAATCGTTAAATGACTGTAAGAGCATCTGTAGAAGGAGAGAAAACCATGCAAAACATTATTACAGAAATCACAAAAGAACAGCTTCGTACGGATCTCCCAGATTTCCGTCCTGGCGATACTGTTCGCGTCCACGTTAAAGTTGTCGAGGGTACACGCGAACGTATTCAGGTATACGAAGGAGTTGTAATCGGCCGTCGCGGAGGCGGGATCAGTGAATCATTCACTGTCCGCAAAATCTCTTACGGTGTTGGTGTTGAACGTACATTCCCTGTACACACACCAAAAATTGCTCAACTTGAAGTTACCCGTCGCGGTAAAGTTCGTCGTGCGAAACTGTACTACTTGCGTAACCTTCGCGGTAAAGCAGCACGCATCAAAGAAATCCGATAAGATCGCAATGCAGAAAGAGGGCGTCCGCGCCCTCTTTCTTTTTTGCTTAAATGCATATATCCTTGTACAATTAGAACACAAAGCATAGGGAGGAACAGGCATGGAATCAGAAGCGAAAAAGAAAAACGAAGTGTGGGAATGGTCCAAGGCTTTATTGATCGCATTCGGCCTCGCGGCAATTATCCGTATCTTCCTGTTTACACCAATAGTAGTTGACGGGGAATCGATGATGCCGACTTTGGAACATGGCGACAGAATGATCGTCAATAAAATCGGCTATGACATCGGAGAACCCGAGAGATTTGACATCATCGTTTTTCATGCGCCGGAAGAAAAAGATTATATCAAGCGGATCATCGGTCTTCCTGGTGACCATATTGCTTATGAGAATGATCAACTATATATTAACGGGGAAGCGTTTGACGAACCGTACCTTGATGAGTTTAAAAACGGAATCAGCGGTACATTGACAGAGGATTTTACACTGGAAGAAAAAATAAACGCGAGTACAGTACCTGAAGGAACAGTATTTGTTATGGGTGATAATCGACGGGCCAGCAAAGACAGCCGGATTATCGGTGTGGTTCCGATGGACGAAGTGGTCGGCAATACAAGTTTAGTATTCTGGCCATTTGAAGAAGCGGGACTTGTGAAGTAAGGAGAGAGTTTATGACGATTCAATGGTTTCCAGGGCATATGGCGAAAGCCCGGAGAGAAGTAACTGAAAAACTGAAGTTAGTCGACATCATATTTGAACTGGTTGATGCAAGGCTTCCTTTATCATCACGCAATCCTATGATCGATCAGGTAATCCAACAGAAACCACGGTTGATTATACTGAATAAGATGGATATGGCAGATGAAACAGAAACAAAAAAATGGATCCGCTATTTTGAAGAGCAGGGCACGCGCGCAGTAGCCATCAACTCACTGGAAGGCAGAGGCTTGCAATTGGTGACGAAAGCTTCAAAAGAGATTCTGGCTGAAAAATGGGATCGAATGGTTGCCAAAGGGATCAAACCCCGCGCAATTCGGGCGATGATCGTCGGCATTCCGAACGTCGGGAAATCGACTCTGATCAATCGGCTGTCGAAAAAAAGTCTGGCGAAAACAGGGAATATGCCCGGCGTAACCAAGGCACAGCAATGGATCAAAGTGGGCAAGGAAATTGAGTTGCTGGATACTCCAGGTATTCTGTGGCCCAAGTTCGAAGATCCGGAAACTGGCTTTAAATTGGCTGTTACAGGGGCCATCAAGGATTCTGTCATCCAAATGCAGGAGCTGGCCATCTATGCGCTGAAATTTTTGGAACAGCGATACCCTGAACGTTTGAAAGAGCGTTATGGAATTGATCATGTGGACGAAGAGATTGTCCATACCTTTGATCATATTGCGAAGAAACGCCGTTTTGTTTCACATGAAGGCGAAGCGGATTATGAAATGACGGCTGAAGCGATTGTCCGTGATATTCGCAATCAACACCTTGGACGAGTCACCTTCGATTATAAAGATGAAATGATCGTTGAAGAAGATTGAAAACGCTGCAGGCAAATGAAGGAGGCTGATCCGATTCCGGGCGGCCTCTTTTGTTTATATTCGAATGAATTTCAATACATTGGAAGGAGCAACAAGATGCATACCATTAAAGCGATACGCGAGAAACTTGGCGAAACAGAGAAGTGGGAACCTTGGATCGATGAATTGGAGTCGGATGACAGAAAGGCTGTCCAAAAGTTATTGGCTTCTTGGAAACGCAAACAGACACTTCAGAAAAAATTGTTCGAAAATCTCGAATCCAAACAGCAATTTGATAATTCGTTTAAAGAAAATCCAGAGTGGACAGTCGCCGGCATTGACGAGGCGGGCAGAGGTCCGCTCGCAGGACCGGTTGTGACAGCTGCTGTCATTCTTCCAGACCATTGTCCGACACTCGTTGGCCTCGACGATTCGAAAAAAATCCCAAAAGCGAAGCGGGATAATTTTGCCGAAGAAATTAAAAAAATCGCTGTGAGCTATGCAGTACATATACAGCCGCCTGAAGAAATTGACCGATTGAATATCTACCAGGCTACAAAGCAGTCGATGGCTGAAGCGGCAATATCGCTTGTTCCTGCGCCGTCTGTTATTCTCGCTGATGCTATGCAACTCGATGTTGGTATTCCGTGCGTTTCCATCATCAAAGGGGATGCGAAAAGTCTGGCGATTGCAGC
>CAZGMW010000207.1:0-4074 GCA_964526895.1 uncultured Planococcus sp.
GTCTTTGATTTCCATACCTGCAGCTGCCAACCCTTTATACAGCGCTTTTTCCAGCGTCGTGTCCTTGCCCATGACTTCACCCGTCGATTTCATTTCAGGTCCTAAAGTAATGTCGACCCGGCGCAGCTTCGCAAATGAAAAGACTGGAACTTTTACAAAGACGCCATTAACGCGAGGCGCGAGTCCTGGCGTATAGCCCTGGTCGATGATGCTTTGTCCGAGTATCGCTTTGGTGGCGATATTGGCCATCGGAATTGACATGATTTTACTCATGAACGGCACCGTCCGGCTTGAGCGTGGGTTGACTTCAATGACGAACACATCGCCTTTTGAAATGACATATTGGATATTCAGCAAACCGACAATATTGAAGCCCTTAGCCAGTCGCGTCGTGTAATCCACCAATGTATCGAGCAGTTCCTGTGAAATATTTTGTGTCGGATAAACCGCTATCGAATCCCCGGAATGGACGCCTGCGCGTTCGATGTGTTCCATAATCCCTGGGATCAATACGTTTTCACCGTCAGAGATAGCATCCACTTCGACTTCAATGCCCGTCAGATAACGGTCGACCAGCACCGGGTGCTCCGGGCTCGCTTCTACTGCATGTTCCATATAATGGTTCAGATCTTTTTCGTTGTAGACGATTTCCATCGCCCGGCCGCCGAGTACGTAAGATGGCCTCACCAATACCGGGTAGCCGATGTTATTGGCGATAACAACCGCTTCTTCTTTTGAAACCGCTGTTTTGCCCAGTGGCTGCGGGATGCCGATTTCATTCAATGCCGCTTCGAATTTATTGCGGTTTTCCGCGCGGTCTGTGTCTTCGAGCGTTGTGCCGAGAATTTTGACGCCGTTCTGCTCTAGCTTTTCAGCCAGGTTAATGGCTGTCTGGCCGCCAAATTGCACCACGACGCCTTTTGGCTGTTCAAGGTCGACGATGTGCATGACATCTTCTATCGTCAAGGGTTCGAAATACAGTTTATCGGAAATCGAGAAATCCGTGCTGACCGTTTCCGGGTTGTTGTTGATGATGATTGCCTCATAACCTGCTTCTTTGATGGCCCAGACGGAATGCACTGTCGCGTAATCGAATTCCACTCCCTGTCCGATACGTATTGGTCCTGAGCCCAGCACGATGACGCTTTCCTTATCGGTGCGGATGGATTCGTTTTCATCTTCATACGTCCCGTAAAAATAAGGTGTTTCCGATTCGAATTCGGCCGCACAAGTATCCACCATTTTATAGACCGGCATCAATTTCTGTTCTTTGCGCCAGTTGTAGACATCTTGCTCTTTCGTATTCCACAGTTTCGCAATCGTACGGTCAGCGAAGCCCATCCGTTTTGCTTTTTTCGTTGTTTCGAAATCATATGGATTTTCTGCCAGCACCTGTTCGTGTTGAACGATGTTCTGGAACTTCATCAGGAAGAACAGGTCGATTTTGCTCCAGTCGTGGATCGTTTCGATTGTTACACCACGGCGCAAAGCTTCGCCAATAAAGAACAAGCGCTCATCGCCTGCCCGGCGAATCCGTTTTTCAATCCATTCGTCGCTCATGGCATCTGCATTTTTCAAGTCGAGATGGAATTGGCCGGTCTCAAGTGAACGGACCGCTTTCAAAATGGATTCTTCAAACGTACGGCCCATCGCCATGACTTCGCCGGTCGCTTTCATCTGCGTACCGAGATTTCGTTTGGCTGCTTCGAATTTATCAAACGGCCAGCGAGGAATTTTGGTTACGACATAATCGAGTGCCGGTTCGAACGCTGCGTATGTGCGCCCCGTCACCGGGTTCATCATTTCATCGAGCGTCAGACCGACAGCGATCTTCGCTGCCAGTTTAGCGATCGGATAGCCCGTTGCTTTTGAAGCGAGAGCTGAAGAGCGGCTGACACGCGGATTCACTTCGATGATGAAATAATTGAAGCTGTCCGGATCGAGCGCCAACTGTACGTTGCAGCCACCTTCAATTTTGAGGGCGCGGATGATTTTCAGCGACACATTGCGCAGCATCTGGTATTCGCGGTCAGACAGTGTCTGGCTCGGTGCTGTTACGATCGAATCTCCGGTATGGATACCGACCGGGTCGATATTTTCCATATTACAAACCACGATAGCTGTATCGTTGGCGTCGCGCATTACTTCATATTCGATTTCCTTGAAGCCTGCGATGGATTTTTCGAGGAGACATTGTGTCACAGGGCTGTATTTCAAGCCGCTTGAAACGATTTCTTTCAGTTGTTCATCGTTGTGGCAGATGCCCCCGCCTGTTCCGCCCATTGTGAATGCGGGTCTTACAATCACCGGATATCCGATGCGTTCGACAAATCTTTTTGCTTCATCCAAGTTATGGATGATGTCGGAATCCGGAACTGGTTCGCCGAGTTCATTCATCAAGGTACGGAAAAGATCACGGTCTTCCGCTTTATGGATTGCTTCCAGTTTGGTGCCGAGAATTTCAATGCCAAGTTCATCGAGGATTCCGGACTCATCCAGTTCAATCGCCATATTAAGACCTGTTTGGCCGCCAAGCGTTGCCAGTAGAGCATCCGGACGTTCTTTGCGGAGTATGCGACTGACAAATTCCAAGGTAATCGGTTCGATATAGACTTTATCGGCGATTTCCGTATCTGTCATGATCGTCGCCGGATTCGAGTTGATCAGGATGACGCGGTAGCCTTCTTCTTTAAGGGCGAGGCACGCCTGTGTGCCGGCATAGTCGAATTCGGCAGCTTGTCCGATGACGATCGGGCCGGACCCGATTACGAGGATACTTTGGATGTCTTGTCTTTTAGGCATATTGCTGCTCCTTTCGATTTGCACTCATCATTTCAATAAAACGGTCAAACAGGTAATTGGAATCTTCCGGTCCTGGAGAGGACTCCGGATGGTATTGAACGGTGAAAGCCGGATAATCCAAGTGGGACAGCCCTTCATTAGTGCCGTCGTTCAATGCCTGGTGGGTAACTTTCAAACGCGTGCCTTGAAGTGTTGCTTCATCAACCGCATAACCGTGGTTCTGGGAAGTGATTTCGATTTTTCCGGTTGAAAGGTTCCGTACCGGATGATTACCGCCGCGGTGGCCGAACTTCAGTTTGAACGTGTCTGCTCCGCAAGCTCTTGCGAACAATTGGTGGCCGAGGCAGATTCCGAAAACAGGTACTTGGCCGAGCAACTCACCGACCACTTGGACACATTCTTCGACGTCTTTCGGGTCTCCCGGTCCGTTCGACAACATGACGCCGTCCGGTCCCCACGCCAGAATTTCCTGCGAGCTTGTATTATAAGGAACAACGATGACATCACAATCGCGGTTATTGAGCTCACGCAGAATGCCGTGTTTCATTCCGTAATCGATCAATACGACGCGTTTGCCGCGTCCCGGGCTCGGATAAGGACGTGCTGTCGATACATGAGCTACCTGGTCCGTCTGAAGCGGCGTTTCCTTCAGCTTGTTTACGACTTCAGTGACATTGACTTCTTCACCGGCTGCAGTCAGGATGCCTTTGATGGATCCTTTTGAGCGGATGAGGCGCGTCAATTTGCGTGTGTCGATTCCTGAAATTCCAGGAATCCCTTTTGTCTTGAACAGTTCACACAAGGTCGATTTGCTTCTGAAATTCGATGGGAACTCTGCCAGTTCGCGCACGACCATTCCTTTGACTGCCGGTTCGATCGATTCGAAGTCGTCGCTATTGATTCCGTAATTGCCGATCAGCGGGTAAGTCATCGTGACAATCTGTCCGCAGTAAGAAGGATCCGATAAGATTTCCTGGTAACCCGTCATGCTTGTGTTGAAGACGATTTCTCCTACCGAGGCATCGTCGCTTCCGAATGCTGTACCTTCAAATACCGTGCCATCTTCCAAGATCAAATAACGTTTCATTGATGAGCCTCCTCCTGCCATACAATTTGTCCACCGAATATAGTCATTGCCGGCCAAGCCTTGCATTGCCAGCCGCCAAATGGTGTGTTTTTCCCTTTTGATAAAAATTGTTCCGGGTCGATTGCCTGCTCTTTTTCAAGGTCGATCAGCACCAGATCAGCTGATTGTCCAACTTCCATCGTGCC
>CAZGMW010000208.1:0-4053 GCA_964526895.1 uncultured Planococcus sp.
GCTGTACAAGTCCAAGTAGACGAAGAAACTGCAGTCATCTAAAAATAAAACAGCCTCTTATCAGAAATCTTATCTGATAAGAGATTTTTTTCATTTTTCATATGATTTTAATACGGTCGGCAGAAGGTCTGTCAGTTCATGGGCAAGCAGCGTATGAGGGGAGCGGGTCTTGATCCATTCGTCTGCACATGCTCCGTGCAAATGGACAGCGTTCAAAACGGCATGTCTCCAGTCATCATGGCAACACAGCATGCCGAGCAGCATACCGGTCAATGTATCGCCGGTACCGCCTTTCGCAAGTGAGCTATTGCCTGTTGGATTCAAATAAGTATCCCCGTCCGGAAACGCGATGACTGTGTTCTGTCCTTTCAGAACAAGAGTTACGCCTAATCTGGCAGACCAATTTGCGGCATGATAGGCTCGCTTCTGCTGAAGGTCTTCCACTGAGACTCCTGTAATCCGAGCAAATTCAGCAGGGTGCGGCGTCAAAATGACCGGAGCTTCTGCTTTTGTATAAGATCTTTTTGATAACGCACCGGCATCGAGCACAAGCGGTTTTCCAATTTGAATCAGCCGCTCGACCGCTTCTTCAGTTTTTTGATCCGGCAGCATCCCTGGACCGATTGCAATAGCTTTATATGGAGTCAAGTCAAGATTGGGGTTATTGATCTGCTCCATCAATTCCGGCTCAAAGGTTGCTTCGGGTGTAAATTGAGTTATGGGCGTTATCGATTCCCTTGCTGTTGCGACCACCAATTTGCCAAGGCCGCTACGCATCGCTGCTTTGGAAGCCAAAATAGCGGCGCCGGGCATACCGGGACTGCCGGCAATCAACAATGCTGTCCCGTATGTGCCTTTATGGCTGCCAGATTTCCGCTCAGGCAAATGGGCAGATACATCTTTTTTTGACCATACAGGCATATTGTCCATTTTTATCACCTTCCCTTACAGATGGAATAGCCTGTAACGTACTTCCGTAAACAAAACAGGCTCTCACTCTGCTTGAAACTGGCGGGAGCGGGTAAAGTACATTAAATCCAAAAAATAAAAAGGAGTGTTCCTGATGGCAGATAAAAAAGAACATCCAAAAGACGAGGGAAACCAACAAGAAAATTTCACGGGTTCTCCGGAACAGCAATTGCCTGATTTGGAATCGGAAGATATTCATGATCAAGCTAAACAGCGAGTGAATGAAGAAGCTGAAACGGACAATCCAAAACAACAAAGATAAAAGCCGTTGTCCTTGCCGGGACAGCGGCTTTTACCTTTTTAATTGGGTTGGTGATTTCGGGTGAAATTCGAAACTTTCAGTATGTATTTCTTAAGGCTTATACTGTAAAATGAAAGTGTGTATAAATATCAGAAATATCAGAAAATATAAGGGGGGGATGACTTTAAAAAAATGACAGACAGTTCTTCGGATGTGAAAGTGCCAACAGGTCACTAGAATGATTTCGGAGGCGATTAAAGATGGAAGAAAAGGCGAAAGTGGAGTTCTTTCGTAAATTTAACTCGGCTTTTTTTAATGGAAATCAAGAATTCATCAACGACCATGTTACGGAAGATGTCACTTGGTCGATTGTCGGCACAGAACCAGTAAAAGGTAAGCAGGGCTTATTGGATGCGGCTTTTGGCATCGCGGATTTCAGCAGTATGGAATACGAAATTGAATCGGTTATTTGCAGCAAAGGCGAAGCCGCGGTTAAAGGGATCAGCCGCCGCACTGATGAAGGAGGCAATGTCCGCAACTTCTGTTATTGCGATATGTACACATTGAACGGGGCACATTCAGAAAAAGTTAAAAGCATTATTACATTTGTGATTGAGTTAAAACAGGAGCAACAAACAAATAATTATTGAAAAGATTTTATTTGAACAGATAAAAGAAATTGAAATGAGAAAATAGCCTGTCAACCTCATCTCACGTCTATGGTAAAATGAAGAATGCAGTCGAATAGGGAACTCAAGGGTGGTTGGCCATCCCCGGAAGAAAGGGGGTGGTGCATATGACGGTTTATGAAGCATTGATGTTTGCAGTAACTTTCGCAAGCCTGATGCTTATGATTTCGTCTAAAGACCAAAAAAAATAACCCGCCCTTGAGTTGGTAGCTCTGCGGGTTATCCTTATTAAGTAACCTAATGGCTGATCTCCCTTGTAGGGACCTGTCGATTGCTTGCCGTTCGGTGTTGACGCACCGGGCGGCTTTTTCTTATACATACTATTATATACCCGGTGGCCTGAATTTCAAGCAAATCGGTTAAAATTACTGGAAGGCGGGAGAAGGACTTGAGAAATCGAGCTGCTGTGATCGTTATCGAAAACAATCGATTGGCATTGATCAAAAGAAATCGGAACGGCCAGACCTATTATGTATTTCCAGGTGGAGGTATAGAAGAAACCGAAGCACCGGCAGAAGCCGCAAAACGTGAAGCGATGGAAGAACTGGGGCTGGAAGTGGAAATCGGTGAATGCATTTTTCAGCTGTCAGACACGGCGGAGGAATCTTATTTTCTGGCTGAAGTGAAAGGCGGTAAGTTTGGCCAGGGTACCGGTCTGGAATTTACAGAACCCGATCCGGAGCGGGGAAGCTATGAAACTGTATGGGTGGCTCTGGACATGCTCTCAACAATTATGCTATATCCTGAAGAGCTGGCAGCAAAAATTTCCCGATACATAAAATAATCCCTTGGACCAGTCTATGACTTGTCCAAGGGATTATTTATTTAAATCAACTATACTTATAAAAGTAAATTTTGCTTTTTCAAAAAACTTATCTATTCACTAATTGAGAAACGTAATTTTTTACTTCTTCTGCCGTAGCCAATGCCAATATGGTGTCAATATTTTTTTCCATCTCTGCTTTTGATAAAGAACCAATCAGCGAACGGGTTTTCAATATGGATGAAGCACTCATTGAAAATTCATCTAGTCCCAGTCCCAGCAACACGGGAACTGCCAGTTCTTCACCGGCCATTTCACCACACATGCCAGCCCATTTGCCTTCTTTATGAGCCGCGTCAATGACCATCTTCACCATGCGCAAAATCGCGGGGTTGAAAGGCTGGTACAGGTGAGAAACGGTTTCGTTCATGCGGTCGGCTGCCATCGTGTATTGGATCAGATCGTTGGTGCCGATGGAGAAAAAATCGACTTCTTTAGCAAAAGTATCGGCCATCACAGCAGTCGATGGTATTTCCACCATGATGCCAACTTCGATACTATCGCTGAATGGGATGCCTTCAGCCTTCAGTTTATCCTGCTCTTCAATGAGTAATTGTTTTGCCTGCCTGAATTCATCCAGCGTGGCAATCATCGGGAACATGATCTTAAGATTCCCGTAAACACTGGAACGGAGCAGCGCGCGCAACTGTGTTCTGAACATGTCGGGCATCTCCAGGCATAAGCGGATGGCACGAAGGCCGAGAAACGGATTCAATTCTTTAGGCAAATCCAGATAGGATAATTCCTTGTCCCCACCGATGTCCAGTGTACGTACGACAGTGGGTTTAGCACCCATTTCCTTTAACACTTCAGAATAGATGTCGAATTGCTGTTCTTCAGTAGGAAAGCTATCTCTGCCCATATAAAGGAATTCCGTCCGGAAAAGGCCGACAGCTTCTGCGCCGTTTTCAAGAGCGGATTTTACATCTTTCGGCGAACCGATATTGGCTGCAAGTTCCACCGAAAAGCCGTCAGCACTGACAGAAGGGGCATCTTTCAAGGCTGCCAATTCGTTTTTCTTGTTTTTAACTTCTTCTTTTCGTTTGTTATAGTGCTCAATCAACTCTTCTGATGGATTCGCAATGATTTTGCCCTCAATGCCATCGATGATAAGCAGGGTGTCATCTGCTAAGCTATCCATCAGTTTTTTGACCCCTACAACTGCAGGAATTTCCAAAGTTCTTGCCAAAATTGCCGAATGCGAAGTCCTGCCGCCTATTTCGGTGACAAAGCCTTGTATGAATTCAGGGTTGAACTGGACGGTGTCAGAAGGCGTCAGGTCATCGGCGATTAAAATCACTTTTTCCGATATCAGGCCGGGATTTGGAAAT
>CAZGMW010000209.1:0-4049 GCA_964526895.1 uncultured Planococcus sp.
TATTGGCTGTGCCACCCTTGAAAGAGTTGGAGAAATAAAAAAAGAGCGCATAGGCGCTCTTTTTTGTTTAACGTAAATTCAGGAAATCAATTTTCAAGATAACGATAAAGTGTGGATTTACTGATGCCGGTCTGCTCTTTGATTTCGGCCAGGTTATACTTCTTGCTTTCATACATTTCAATTGCTTTTTTTACATTGGCGTCCGGCTTTCTAGGGCGTCCGGCGTGCATGCCTTTTTCCTTGGCGACCGTCAGTCCGGCTTTTGTCTTTGCGCTGATTGAATCACTTTGAAAATCAGCCAAACAATGGACGATTTTCTGGAAAGAAAACAGTGTATCGGGTGCAGTGTCAATCCCTTCATTTATTGAAAAAAGGGTACAGTCTTTTTGATCAAGTATTTCCGTCAGTTCCACCAGATGGCGTGTGGTATCGGCAAGCACATAGAGATTGCGGATTATCAGTCGGTCTCCGGTTTCAAGGCGCTCTAGTACCCGTTTCAGTTCAGTTCTTTTTTTGGGAGAAGAATGCGTTTCGACAAAAACTTCTTCACATCCCAATTCTTCTAATTTCGCTGTCTGTCTTTCACAAGTTAAATCCCCATCGATTGGTCTTGCATAGCCAATTTGCACGTTAAAAACTCCTCACCTTACAAATTCATTCTATTGTAACATATTTATTTTCTGCAAAAGGACCAAAAAGGTTCCATTTATGGAGTTTGGGTGATACACTATTCACATTGTGAAAAAAATCATGGCTTTTTTAAAACTGGAAAGCTTTCGAAAATATATAATAAGAGGAGAACGATAACGTGGTGGATACGATTAAAAAAGAATGGTTCGGAAATATTCGCGGCGACGTGCTGGCAGGAATTGTAGTAGCACTTGCGCTGATCCCGGAAGCCATCGCCTTTTCAATTATCGCAGGTGTCGATCCAATGGTCGGCTTGTATGCGTCATTCAGTATTGCAGTTATTATCGCATTTGTCGGAGGCCGTCCCGGAATGATTTCGGCCGCAACCGGTGCAATGGCGCTATTGATGGTGCCGTTAGTCCGTGATCATGGTTTGGAATATTTGCTTGCAGCAACGATTTTGACGGGTGTTATTCAGATTCTGTTTGGTGTGTTCAAAGTGGCGAAAGTCATGAAATTCATACCGCGCGCAGTTATGATCGGCTTTGTCAATGCGCTCGCAATTCTGATTTTCATGGCACAGGTACCGCATTTTCTAGGCATTAATACAATCACCTATGTATTTGTAGGCATTACACTGGGAATCGTCTATATTTTGCCGAGATTTTTCAAGGCCATTCCGGCGCCGCTGATTGCACTTGTCCTGCTTACAGCTGTAGCGATTTATGCAGGGTTTGATATGAGAACGGTTGGTGACCTCGGAACCATCAGCCAGACCCTTCCGGCATTTTTATTGCCTGACGTGCCTGCTAATCTGGAAACGCTGATGATTATTCTGCCGTATTCCTTGGCATTGGCGATTGTCGGGTTGCTGGAAACCTTATTGACCGCAAACATCGTCGATGACATGACAGACACGGGAAGCAATAAAAATAAAGAAGCGCGCGGGCAGGGGATTGCCAATTTCGTCACTGGATTTTTCGGCGGGATGGCCGGCTGTGCGATGATCGGCCAGTCAATCATTAATGTTAAATCGGGAGGGCGAGGTCGTCTGTCAGCATTAGTGGCAGGGTCATTCCTGATGTTCCTGATTATCGTTTTGGGCAATGTCGTAATTCAAATTCCTATGCCGGTGCTTGTCGGCATCATGATTATGGTATCGATTGGAACATTCGACTGGAAGTCCTTCACGTATTTAAGAAAAGCGCCAAAAGCGGATTCGATCGTGATGGTGGCGACGGTGGCAATCGTTGTTTACACGCATGACCTTTCCATCGGCGTTCTTGCGGGAGTCCTATTAAGCGCCATTTTCTTTGTAGCGAAGATTTCAAAAATCAAAGTGCAGAAGCGGTTGCTTGATGCTACCCATTATTATGTGGAAGGCCAATTGTTCTTTGCGTCAGTGGAGGATTTCCTTGAGAAATTCGATTACGATATTAAAAATGAAAAAGTGGTCATCGATTTCACGGATGCCCATATTTGGGATGATTCCGGCGTCGGAGCCGTTGACCGGGTCGTTCTGAAGTTCAGGGAGAATGGCAATGAAATTGATATCGTCGGCCTCGATGCAGGCAGCCAGAAACTTGTGGACCAGCTGGCGATATTCAGAAGCGATAACGCAAAACTGCCGATACATTAAATAAATTTTGCAACAGCCTTTCTTATATAGTAGAAAGGCTGTTTTTCTATGGGTAAAAATGGCGCAGGCAGTTCTGTACCAGCAATTGGTGGGATTGCGCTAATCGCGCATAAAAGGAATTAATCGCCCACAAAATTTTCTAATCGCCCATAAATTAATTTAAACGCCCACAAAAAAATTTAATCGCCCACAAATTCCATTAATCGCCCATAAATCCCGCTCACCGCGCGTAACGCGGTTTTGATAGGGTTTTTCCCCTTTATTCAAGTCAAAATCTCCACAATCTCTCTCCTTAAAAACTTTCCTAGGATTTTATTCAAAAAAATGTGATCTAAAAAAGATCCGTCTGCGTTATGTAGTCGGAACGAAAAAAAAACAGAGAAAAAGGAGAGATTCATAATGAAAATGAACAAACTTTTAGTAGCACTTCCACTTAGCTTAGCGATGTTGGTACCAACGGCGGCACTGGCTGACAGCCACGGATCTCATTCAACAGAATCGGCACAGACTTCAGAAATCGCGACGGATACTAAAGCAGCTGAACTTCGCATCCAATTGGATACGGTTCTTACGGAACACGCTTTCCTGGCAGTTGAAGCAATGAGAAAAGGTGCGGACGGCGCGCCTGATTTCGAACAAGCTTCTGCAGCATTGCTTGCAAACTCGGATGACCTGACAGCGGCAGTATCTTCTGTATACGGTGAAGAAGGCGGCGCAGCATTCCAGGAGATCTGGAACTCGCATATCGGATACTTCGTTGATTATGTAACAGCAACTGGCGCAGGCGACCAAGCGGCGAAAGAAGAAGCATTGGCTGCACTTGAAGAATATAAAGTTGAACAATCGAAATTCTTTGAAACTGCAACTGATGGACGTTTGCCTGCAGCAGCAGTTCAAGAAGGATTGGACATGCACGTTGATCAATTGATCAAAGCATTTGATGCTTACGTGGCAGAAGATTTTGAAACAGCTTACTCATTGGAGCGCGAAGCAATCCACCACATGAGCATGTTTGCTGAAACTTTGGCTATCGCAATCGCTGATCAATTCCCTGAATTGGTTGATGGAACAAACCCTGATACACCGGCTATCGATTTGCGTGCGCAATTGAACTACACGTTCACTGAACACGCTGGATTAGCTGTAATGGCAATGCAGGACGGCGCTGATGGAGCGGCAAGCTTCGATCAGGCAGCAGGCGCATTATTGGCGAACGCTGATGACCTTTCAGCAGCGGTAGCTTCAGTATACGGTGAAGAAGCCGGTGCACAATTTGCTGAAATCTGGGGCTCTCACATCGGTTACTTCGTGGATTACGTGAAAGCGACTGGAGCTGGAGATGCAGAAGCTCAGGAACAAGCAAAAGCGAACCTTGATGAATATATCGTAGAACAAGCAGCATTGCTTGAAGCGGCAACAGAAGGTCGTATTCCGGCTGAAGCACTTGAAGAAGGCTTGACTGTCCACGTTGCTCAATTGCTTGCTTCATTCGATTCTTATGTAGCAGGTGATTATGACGCAGCTTACGCTTCAATGCGTGAAGCTTATGCACATATGACTATGCCGGCAGCTGGATTGTCAGCAGCCATCACAGATCAATTCCCTGCACAATTCGGCGGCGCTGAAATGCCGGATAAAATGCCTGCCACTGGTTTTGGCGGAGCTGAAGGTGCTGGAACAATCCCTTACCTATGGATCTTCGCAGGATTGATGCTTGCGGCATTGACTACAACATTGGCATTCAGAGCACGTAAACAATAATTGAAGAGAATACCGAACC
>CAZGMW010000210.1:0-4048 GCA_964526895.1 uncultured Planococcus sp.
AAAAAATCACTTTGTAAGCGCAATTGATGTTCTTGAAAGTTCATTGGCGCAGGAAAAAGATGTGACCAGCAATATTTATGCATTGGTGACTTTGGCGGATGAGCTGCAGGAACACGCGACTTTATCTTTCCTTGACTGGTTTATAGAAGAACAAATGGAAGAAGAGAAAGCCTTCCGAGACATTATTACTCGGGTCCGTGGCATTGAAGAAGGCGGCGAATACTTCCTGAAGATGGATGATGAATTTGCATCCAGAAAACTGGAAGAATAGAAACGAAGAAAAAACAGCACACTGCTGACTGTGTGCTGTTTTTCTTTTAAGGAAAGGAAACAGGCGACTATGGATTATAAACCGGCTATCCACTTCGACCAGGTGGATTTTTCTATAGAGGGCAATCAAATATTGCGCGGCATAACGGGTTCTTTTCCGGAAGGGAAGATTACGACATTGGTCGGTCCATCCGGCGCTGGCAAGACGACCTTGCTGAAACTATGCAACGGCTTATTGTCTCCTGATTCGGGTGAAATCTTCATCAACGATCAACCAATCGGCAGTTATGAACCGGTGCAACTTCGAAGAAAAGTAGGCATGGCTCTCCAGAGCGCGCCGATGATCAACGGCACCGTCTATAAAAACCTCGCTTTGCCGATGGAGCTGCAAGGGGACAAGCTTGGGAAAGAACAAGCAGAAAGCCTGCTGCGCGATGTCGGTTTGGATGAAAAATTTCTTGGCCGAAAAACCGGTGATCTATCGGGTGGCCAGCGGCAAAAAGTTTCAATTGCCAGAACTCTTGTCAATAAACCGGAGATCCTGCTGCTCGATGAGATCACTTCTTCATTGGACCGAACTTCGCTCAAAGAAGTGGAAGAATTGGTGACGCTTATCAACCGGAAATATGGCACAACAATTATCTGGATCACCCATAATCTTCAGCAGGCGCTTGATATAGGCGACTTCACCTGGGTCATGATGGACGGCGAAGTCGTTGAAACCGGTGACAGTGAATTATTGCAGGCACCGGCGAATGACCGAGTGAAAGCATTTGTTCAGGGGGGAGCGGAATGACTTATTTAACGTTATCAATCACGCTGATTTTTGTCTTCATTCCGCTGGTCCTGTCAAAAACACTGAACCTCGGACTTGAACGCGACACCATTATCGCTACTGTCCGTTCGATTATCCAGCTCTTGCTTGTCGGATTTATTTTGAAATTCGTTTTTGATTCGGAAAGTCTACTATATGTTTTCCTGATGGTGACATTGATGATTGTGGCCGCAACACATAACGCGAAAAACAAAGGGGCATCGATCAAAGGCATCACCTGGAAAGTGGCTGTCACACTTATTCTCGTCGAAGTGCTGACGCAAGGCATTCTTATCGGCCTGAACATTACACCGCCGACTGCCCAGTACATAATTCCCATCAGCGGAATGGTCATCGGCAATTCAATGGTGCTGTCGATCTTGTTCCTTAATCGCTTTACAGCGGAAGTCGAGTCGAATCAGGATCAGACAGAACTGATATTATCTCTTGGCGGGACACCCAAACAAGCTATCCATAATCAGTTGATCAATTCGATTAAAGCCAGCATGATTCCGACGATTGAAAGCCAGAAGACTGTTGGCCTGGTGCAATTGCCGGGTATGATGAGCGGGCAGATTATTGCCGGCGCCGATCCGATTCAAGCTGTGCAATTCCAACTGCTGATCATGTTCCTCTTGCTGACGACAGCGGCCGTCACCAGTGTGATGCTCGGATTCTTGTCATATCCAACCCTTTTTAACCAACGAATGCAATTGATCCAAAAGAGCTGACCTCTTGGGGTCAGCTTTTTTGGTGAATTTTTTAATAACTAGGCAGGGCAAATGTTCTGGAAGCAGTCGGATAATCAATAGGTATTAAGGAATAGAAAAATTTTCTAAATTTCCACTATTTGTTTATTGACCAGTCGGTATGTTAGTGATTTAATTATCAATATATTAAAAATATTTACTCAATTGGGAGGGAAAAGAATGGCGAAAACAGAAACAGGCGAAGAACTGCACGGTCCGATTGTGAAAAAAGGGAAGGCGGCAAGGAAGACAGATTCACGGGGGATTTCAGATGTACCGAACTTCGAAAAGATTGAAGACTCCAGAGGGTTTAGAGAGCTGATGCGCAAAAAGAAAAATTTTCTAATTCCGACAACGATTTTATTTTTAGGTTTATATCTGGCATTTAATATTGTGATTTCGTATACCAACTGGCTGAATGCACCAGTTGCCGGAGATATTCCGTGGGTATGGGTATTCGCTTTCGGGCTGTTTGCCATGACTTGGATTCTTGTGACCATCTATATGAAGAAAGCGGCGAGTTTTGACAAGATGGCAGAAGAAACCCTTAAAGAGTTCGGTTATGACGAGAAGGAGGACATCCGATGAACGCTACGGTCATTATCATATTTTTGGTCATTGTTGCGATGACGCTGGTGATTACATACTATGCAGCTAAAAGAACGAATTCCGCCAGTGATTTTTATACAGCAGGCGGCGGCTTGACGGGTTGGCAAAATGGCATGGCGATTGCGGGAGATTATTTATCGGCCGCATCATTCCTTGGGATTGCGGGTTCGATCGCTTTATTCGGCTTCGACGGCTTCCTGTTTTCGATCGGGTACCTGGTGGCCTACCTGGTTGTGTTATTTGTGGTAGCGGAACCGCTGCGGAATCTTGGTAAATACACACTGGCCGATATGATCAATGCCAGGTTCAACGCTAAAAAAGTCCGCGGGGCAGCGGCACTCAGTTCGATCACAATCGTTGTCTTCTATATGATTGCGCAATTGGTGGGTGCAGGCGCTCTGATTCAGTTGCTGTTCGGCATCGAATATATTTGGGCCGTCCTGCTGGTCGGAATCATGATGACGATTTATGTTTTGTTCGGCGGGATGACTGCGACCAGCTGGGTGCAGATCATCAAAGCCGTGCTGCTGATGGTGGGGACAGTCATTCTGTCATTTTTGGTTCTGCAGAATTTCAACTTCAATATCATGGAAATGTTTACGCAGATGAAGACGGCGACACCTCACGGGGAAGCGTATTTGCGCCCTGGAGTGAAATATGAAATTCCATTGGATACGATTTCCCTGATGCTGGCTTTAGTGCTGGGGACTGCTGGACTTCCACATATTCTTATGCGCTTTTTCACAGTTAGAGATGCAAAGACAGCCAGAAGTTCAGTAATGTGGGCGACATGGATTGTCGGTATTTTCTACGTCATGACGATTTTCCTTGGCTTTGGCGCAGCAGCATTCGTTGGTGCTGACTTGATCACTTCGACGAACGCAGCCGGTAACATGGCGGCGCCATTGCTTGCCCAGGCTTTGGGTGGAGATATTCTCATGTCGTTCATCTCGGCAGTTGCCTTTGCCACAATCCTGGCTGTTGTAGCGGGACTGGTGCTGACAGGGGCATCCGCTTTTGCCCATGACATTTACGGCCAAATCATCAAGAAAGGCAAAGCGACAGAACGCCAGCAGATGCTGGCGGCGCGCTATGCTTCAGTCGGGGTATCGGTTTTCTCGATTCTCCTGGCAATTTTTGCCCAAAGCCTGAACGTGGCGTTTCTGGTGTCATTGGCATTTTGTATTGCTGCGAGTGCCAATTTGCCGGTCATCGTCTATACGATTTTCTGGAAAAAATTCAACACAACTGGTGCCGTTTCGGCGATTTTGACCGGTTTGATTTCAGCTTTGGTGCTGGTGTCGGTCAGTCCGAGCGTATTGAGTCCTGAAGTTGGAGCCGCAATCTTTGTCGGAAATCCGCTGTTTCCGCTGACTAATCCGGCGATTGTTTCCATTCCGCTAGGGTTTATCGGAGGAGTGGTCGGTACCCTGGTATCGAGCGAAATAAATGCCAAGAAATTTGCGGAAGTCAAAGTGCGTGCCAATACGGGCGGATTTAAACAATTATAATGCAAATAAAACTTATGCCAAACAACCGTGACACCGTCCGGATGACGGGTAAAGCGTAAATCAGATCCGGCAGAGTTATTGCCGGGTTTTATTTT
>CAZGMW010000211.1:0-4040 GCA_964526895.1 uncultured Planococcus sp.
AAGGAAGCTGTCTTTTTTACATTTTTTTAAAGAAAGAAGCGATTTGTTTTTTTGAAGGTTCCTGCAAACGATAACGCAACTCTTTATTTTGTGTATTGACGATATGATAAGCCGGATTCTCGGCTACTGTGAATTTCCAATGCGGTTTTGTATTCTTTTTCGTAATTTTCAGCTCAGGAGGCATCATCTTATCTATGAAGCTTTCAAGCTTGGCCATGAGGAAGGTATCCATATAGCGGACAATCAAATATCCTGTATGTTTTTCTGGATCATATTTCGCCAATGTAAAATCACTGACATCAAATCCTTTTTCGTACCTCTGGACAGATGGTGATAGTACAAACGTATCCTCATTTGTAAAGACAGCCGAATTACCCTGCTGCTTCAGCCCGAGTTCTTCCACCAAAAAATCTTTGTTGACCAAACTCATTTCTCGTGCAGTAGCCATGTTATTCCTCCTTACGGAAATCTTTGTATACTTATTATAACACTCTTTCGATAGGAAAGGGTTTAGAACCGCCTATAATAGTAGCATTCAAGAAAAAATTAACAGAACATTAACAGTTTATGTAAAATAATCGGAATTTTCTTAACGGAAACCTGATTCATTGACATTATTATGCTTATTTTTTCATTTTTTTATTTATAAATTATTTATTTTCCCCGAAAACAACGGGAATGAGAGATGAAAATGTCGGAAAGCAGATTCTGTCAATTTGAAAGAATTCAAGATACAATAATGGCGAAAGGGTGGTAGATATGTGCGGAAGATATGCATTGTATACCGATTTGAACGTGATACTGGAACGCTTTGATATTGAGCAGGTTTCGTTTGGAGAAGACGAGTATATTGAAAGCTATAATATTGCACCTTCCCAACAAGTAGCCGCAGTGATCAATGACGGCAATAAAAATCGTCTGGGCAAATTGCAATGGGGACTTATTCCACCGTGGGCTAAAGAAGCGAAAGTTGGGTTCAAGATGATTAATGCACGAGCCGAAACAGCAGCGGAAAAACCGAGTTTTCGAACTGCCTTTAAAAAGAAACGCTGCCTGGTAGTGGCCGATTCTTTTTATGAATGGAAGAAGGAAGAATCAGGAAAAAAACCGATGCTGATCAAGATGAAATCCGGAGAGCCATTTGCATTTGCCGGCTTATGGGAATCCTGGAAATCGCCTGAAGGAGAAACAGTCCACAGCTGTTCGATTCTTACGACGAAACCGAATCACTTAATGGAATCGATCCATGACAGGATGCCGGTCATTTTATCGAAAGAAGCTGAAAAAATCTGGTTGGATCCGAAAGTTCAGGACACAGAGTTGCTTGAAGGATTATTAAAACCTTTTGATGAAAAGGAATTAGAAGCATACCAGGTTTCAGATAAAGTCAATTCACCGAAAAACAATAATTCGGATCTTATCCGGAAGATCGGCTGATGGCTTGCCGGTCCTGGGCCATGTGAGAGGGACACGATGTCCCTCTCGACTTTTTGGAATTGTGCTACTATTAAAAGAGGTGAAGTAAGTTGATACATAAATTGGACCACCAAAATGAATATACGGCCAAGGCGATTCAGAGCATACAGCGCCCAGCTTACCAGGTTGAAGCTGAGTTGATGGGATTCGAAGGCATTCCCCAATTGAAGGAATCCATCCTTGAAATCCAAAACTGCAGCGAAGATTTTTACGGTTATATGGAAGCTGATCGCCTGTTGGGCTTTATCTCTTTCAAAAAAAGACAGAATACGATCGATATCCACCGGCTGGTGGTAGACCCCGAACATTTCCGAAGAGGGATTGGCAGGAAGCTTGCAGCGTTTTTGCTGAAAAACTTTGAAGGGATGAATTTTATCGTCAGTACCGGCAAAGCCAATGTGCCAGCTAAAAATCTCTATGAGAGTTTCGGTTTTATTGAGATGGAGGATTTTGAGGTTGCATCTGGCATTTTTTGCACAGCATTTGAGAAAAGAGCAGCGGACAAAGAACTGGAGGAATAAGTTATGGATTATTTACACCATCCGTTTGATTCCAAACGGCATACAGTTTTTTCGAAAAAAGGAATGGTGGCAACTTCACAGCCGCTGGCAGCGCAGGCAGGGGTGGAAATCATGCAACAAGGCGGCAATGCAATTGATGCGGCGATTGCAACTGCAGCAGCGTTGACTGTGGTGGAGCCGACATCCAACGGCATCGGAGGCGATGCTTTTGCATTGGTGTGGATAAAAGATAAGCTGCACGGTTTGAATAGTTCCGGACCGGCGCCGAAGAGCATTTCTGCAAAAGCAGTGAAAGCGTTGGGCCATGATAAAATGCCGGTGCACGGCGTCGTTCCGATTACAGTTCCAGGAGTACCAGCGGCATGGGCGGAATTGTCGGAGAAATTCGGAAAGTTGTCGTTAGCTGAAACGTTAAAGCCCGCTATCCGCTATGCGGAAGAAGGGTATCCGCTCACGCCAATTCTCGGTAAATATTGGCAGGCTGCTTATGACAGTTTCAGTGAAAATTTCACTTCAGCAGAATACCAGGCCTGGTTTGATACATTTGCCCCTGGTGGCAAGGTGCCGAAAACAGGTGAAATGTGGTCATCGCCAGGCCATGCAGCTACCTTAAAAGAGATTGGTGAAACCGATGCAAAGTCTTTTTACGAAGGTGCCATTGCTGAGAAGATCGATACATATTTGAAAAAACACGGCGGATTTTTAACGAAAGAGGATTTGGCGTCTTTCAAGCCAGAATGGGTGGAACCGATTTCCGCTCAGTATAAAGGCTATGATGTATGGGAAATTCCACCGAATGGCCAAGGCATGGTCGCATTGATGGCTTTAAATATTTTCAAGAAACTCAAAGAACCGAAATGGCAATCGGCTGAAACTCTCCATGAGCAGATTGAATCAATGAAGCTTGCGTTTACAGATGGGAAAGCGTTTATCACCGAGCCGGAATCGATGCCGGTTGATACTGCGCATTTATTGTCTGAAGCATATGCAGAAAAGCGGGCGGCAGATATTAATGATGCCGCATCCGATCCCGAGCCTTATGAATTGCCGAAAGGCGGTACGGTCTATTTGGCTGCGGCAGATGAAGAAGGCAATATGATTTCGTATATACAGAGCAATTATATGGGCTTCGGTTCAGGAATAGTCATACCCGGAACCGGCATCAGCATGCAAAACCGTGGAGCCGATTTTTCGTTGGATGAAAACCATCCGAATGTTTTACGTGGCGGCAAAAAAACTTACCACACCATTATTCCAGGATTCCTGACGAAAAACGGCAAGGCAGTCGGTCCATTTGGCGTCATGGGCGGCTATATGCAGCCGCAGGGTCATTTCCAGCTAGTCACCAATACCATCGATTATCTTTTGAACCCACAGGCGGCGCTTGATGTACCGCGCTGGCAGTGGATGGAAGGGAAAACCGTGCTCGTGGAGCCGGAATTTCCAAATTATTTAGCCCAGGCTCTTGCCCGGAAAGGCCATTCAATCCAAGTGGCGTCGGACAGCGGCAGTTTCGGCCGTGGCCAGATCATCTGGCGCGACCCGGAAACCGGTGTATTGGCTGGCGGGACTGAATCCCGGACAGACGGTTCGATTGCAGTTTGGTGATCAATTTATAAGAAAAGAAAGGGGGCCCTTTTGTGACAAAGAACGCCGATATATTTGCTGCCTTTTTCCGTGTCGGCATGCTCGGATTTGGTGGGGGGCCTTCAGCTATTCCGCTTTTTGAACAGGAAGCCGTAAAAAAATACCAATGGATGACAAGTGATGAGTTCGGCGATACCCTGGCTTTGGCAAATACGATGCCAGGCCCTCTGGCGACAAAAATGGCAGGCTATATAGGTTACCGGGTAAATGGCGTGGCAGGCTGTTTGGTCGCTTTATTTGCTTCAGTTGTGCCGACCGTCCTGTTGATGATCGTTTTACTGAGGGTGTTGCAACAATACAAAGATGTCGCCTGGGTCGATGGTATGTCTGAAGCCGTAGTGCCAGTGGTCGGGGTGATGCTTGCCATTCTGACACTCGACTTCCTGAAGAAATCAC
>CAZGMW010000212.1:0-4040 GCA_964526895.1 uncultured Planococcus sp.
GGAGGCATCATCATTAGAGGAACTGGGTGATGTAGGACTGAACAAATTGTTGGTCCGACTGCGTGACGTAAAAAAGGCGAGTTCGTCATCGGCCGCCATCTCTCACGTAAACAGGCTGACGCACTGGGCAAAGAGCAATTTGATCAGCTCGTCGAAAAAACCTTTGATGAATTGCTGCCAATCTATAATACAATGCTGAAGAAATAAAAGAGATTATAAAAAACCGCAACGGATTTTTCCGTCGCGGTTTCTTTTTTTACTTATTCATCTTGATTTTTGATCCAGCTGAAGCTGATTTCATTTCTTTGATTACCGGAAAACTGGCATAGCCGCTTTCTTCTTCAAATTCCCTGAAGTATGTTTTCTCTTCAGAAATAGATGTCACTACTTCTTTAAATTTACGGTATCTCGCCATCATCTCTTCCTGGCTGATGCCTTTTTCATAAGCCATCTCAATTCCTTCGAAAAATGTGACCACATCCACAATTTCATCTGTATTCCAATCCATCGAAAATGGATACGAATAGTCCATCTCATTTCACTCCTTTACTTGAAGCTTCCCCATCTCTGGCTGATTTGTGCAGCTTCTTCCTCTATTCTATCAAATAATTCCTGAACACTCGGCACATCACGAATCAATCCAGTAACCTGGCCGGCCCATCCAAAGCCACGTTCTTGATCCCCATCATAAATAAAGCGTTTGTTGGCATCGCCGCTTATATAATCTTTCAGCGAATCATATGTGGGTGTAATATGTTCAATCTCGAGTATTTTGTCTGTCCAGCTGTTTTTAAGCGTTCTTGCCGGTGCTCCGATGCTTCTTTTGATAATGACTGTGTCATTCTCAGAGCTATTGATCAAGGCATTTTTATAAGCGCTTGAAGCATGTACACATTCTTTGGTCGCTATAAAACGGGTGCCCATCTCAATTCCTTCTGCACCCAGAGCAAGCGCAGCCATTAAGCCGCGACCATCACCGATGCCGCCAGAGGCGATGACAGGAATCGATACCGCATCCACCACTTGCGGTATCAACACCATCGTACCGATGTCATCCCGGCCCAGGTGTCCACCACCTTCGTGCCCTACCACCATTACCGCATCCGCTCCCAGTTTCTCAGCTTTAATGGCTTGTTTACGAGCGGCTACAAGAACCAGTTTGCGGATGTCAGTGCCTTTCAGCTGTTCGAATATCGGTGTCGGGTTTCCACCAGTCATGGAAATGACAGGAACATTTTCTTCAATCGCTACATCCAGCATATGAGAAAATTGCCGGCCATGGTCACCTATGGCAAAATTGACGCCGAAGGGCTTATCTGTCAGTTTTCTTACTTTATGGATTTCGTCCCTCAGCTTCTCTGGCGACGGCAAACTCATAGCTGTTATCTGGCCGAGCCCTCCTGCATTGGAAACTGCTGCGGCAAGTTCCGCATATGCCAGATAAGCGAGGCCACCTTGTACGATTGGCACTTGAATACCAAGTAAATCCGTAATACGGGTAGAGAAATTCATATCGACACTCCTTTCTTTCTGCTCTTCCTGTATTCGATAAGGATATAGGAAATCCTTTTATTTTTATAGAATAGCTTGCATCAACATGCTATAATTCATTTTGTTTTCATTTTTATAAGCGAGGTGGTAATCCATTGTCACAATTAGAAACTCCGTTATTCGATGCTTTACTGAAGCACCGGAACCGTCATCCAATACAATTCCATATTCCAGGCCATAAAAAAGGCCAGGGCGTCGATCCCGCTTTCCGCGAATTTGTCGGCGATAATATTCTTTCCATAGATTTAATCAATATTGCACCACTTGATGATTTGCATTCACCGAAAGGCGCCATCAAGAAAGCGCAGGAATTGGCAGCGCAGGCATTTGGCGCAGACCATACGTTTTTCTCCGTCCAAGGCACGAGCGGAGCCATCATGACAATGATTTTAAGCGTAGTGGGTCCGAATGATAAAATTCTCGTTCCACGCAACGTCCATAAATCCATTATGTCAGCCATTGTTTTTGCAGGGGCAATTCCGATTTTCATCCATCCTGAAGTTGATCCGGAACTCGGGATTTCCCACGGAATTTCAGCTGAAGCCGTCGAAAAAGCTTTGACTGAATACCCCGATGCAAAAGCGGTGCTGGTCATCAATCCAACTTATTTCGGTGTGGCAGCTGACTTAAAGCGCATTGTTGATATTGCGCATGCCCGCCAAATTCCCGTTCTTGTCGATGAAGCGCATGGCGTTCATATCCATTTCCATAAAGGACTTCCTGTTTCCGCAATGTCGGCAGGCGCTGATATGGCGGCCACTTCCGTACATAAACTTGGAGGTTCCATGACACAGAGCTCTGTTTTGAATGTTCGTGACGGATTAGTTTCTGCGAAACGTGTCCAGTCGACTCTATCGATGCTTACTACTACGTCCACGTCATATCCAATTCTCGCTTCGTTAGACACAGCGAGAAGGCAATTGGCCATTCACGGTGCCGACCTGATAGACCAGGCAATCCGTCTGGCAAATGATGCCCGCAAGCGCATCAATAAAATTGCCCATCTGCATTGTGTCGGCAAAGAATTGCTGAAGACTTCGGCCACCTATGATATGGATCCGACGAAATTATTGATTAGTGTTAAAAACCTTGGTATTACCGGCCATCAGGCTGAAGAATGGCTGCGGGAAAATGCCAATATTGAAATCGAGCTTTCCGACTTATATAACATTCTTTGCCTTGTGACGATTGGCGATACCCGTAAAGAGCTGAACCTTCTTGTAAATGCTCTTCAGCGCATGAGTGAAGCTTTTGATGATGAAGCCGTTGTTATAGAACCGACCGTCTTGTTGCCCGATATTCCCCGATTGGCCATGACGCCGAGGGATGCATTTTACGCTACGACAGAAGTTGTAAAAATCGACGAGGCTGTCGGCCGCATTTCGGCAGAGTTCATCATGGTATATCCCCCGGGTATCCCAATTTTCATTCCGGGTGAAATAATCACACAGGAAAATATTGAATACATCCATATGAATGTCGAAGCCGGTTTACCGGTTCAGGGACCAGAAGATGATACTTTAAAAATGCTGCGCGTCATCAAAGAGCAGCTTGCAATCAGATAAAAAAATCCGGAAACGCATAATTTGCGTTTCCGGATTTTTCATTATTGTACCAGTTCAATAGTTGAAGGATCGATGAAATCATATCCTTTTTCGTCCAGTCCCTGCACGATTGCAGGCAAAGCTGCTGCCGTCCATTCACGGTCATGCATCAGAAGATTGGCGCCATCACGCAAAAATTCAGTATTCACCATGATGTCAGCTAAAGCTGACGCTTCCATATACTGTTGTTCCCAATCATATCCGTAAGACCAGTTCATCAGAACCATTCCTTCTTCTTCAACCACGTTCCTGCTGAAATCCGTATTGATTCCATGAGGAGCCCGGAAAAATTCAGGACGTTCTCCAGTAATTTCTTCAACCAGATCACTCAAAGAAACGATTTCTTCTCGTTGCTGTTCTTCAGAAATCGTCTTTAAATTCGGATGTGAGTATGTATGATTGCCAATCGCAAATCCCATATCATGAATTTTCTTCAGATTTTCCTTTTCTTCATCCGTATCAAGGAAATGCCCATTAACGAAGAATATTGCCGGCACATCCAATTCTTTCAAGGTTTCTGCCATTGCTACCCCTTGCTGGTCAGGCGCATCATCAATAGTAATCAAAACAGCCTGCGCATTGGCATCGGCAATCGGTTCGACTGCAGAATTTGCAGGATTAACGCGATAAAGGGGTTCAGCTGCAACCTCTTCTTCTGGTACTTCTTCTTCAATAATTTCTTCCTCTTCGGCAACTTCGCCTTCTATTGCGTCTTCAGTTGACTCCTCTGTTGTTTCTGAGTTAGTCTCTGAAACGCTTTCTTCCGTCTTTTCGTTTTCTTCAACTACAGCAGAATTATCTTCGCCGTTTGAACAGGCAGTCAAAAGAGCCAGTCCTGCCGCCATTAATACCCACTTTGCATTTACCATCTTCACTATCACCTTA
>CAZGMW010000213.1:0-4035 GCA_964526895.1 uncultured Planococcus sp.
TGGATGTCTTCATAACCCCTTAAACTTTACGGGTTGTGTAAGTTACTTGTATAATAAAAATACAACTAACTTATAGAAATGTGGGTCATGCCATGTACAATATTAAAGCTGCCGCAAAGATCCTTGATATGCCTAAAGTGACCATCCGCTCGTGGGAAACACGGTATAATGCGATCACTCCAGCCCGTACAGAATCAGGCCACCGCCTGTATTCCGATCAGAATCTGGAGGATTTGAAGTGGCTGAAAATCCAGGTGCAAGAAAATGGCATCAAAATCAGCGAAGCCGTGAAGCAGCTGCATACATCTCGCAAGAAATTCGTTAGAACAGCCGACGAACTGCCTTCTTCTCACGCTGAAACTCATCCATACGAAAAGCAGATTGACGAACTCTATAATGCTGGAGCAGAAATGGACAGTGAACGTTTTCAATATTTACTGGACTTGAGTTTCTCCATGTTCCATTACCGCACCGTTTTCTTTTCGATTCTTGCTCCTTTGATGGTGCGCATTGGAGAAGAATGGGAAAACGGCACAATCACTGTAGCTCATGAACATCTGTTGAGCCACATGGTCCAACAGCGCTTTACCCAGTTTTTCCGCATTTTCCCGACTTCCGATACTTTGCCGAAAGCTTTGGCTTTCTGCCCAAGCGGCGAGCATCACCAGCTCGGCCTGCTGCTGTTCACTTTATTTCTCCGTGAACGCGGCTATCCCGTAGCATATATCGGTCCGGATACGCCGCTTGAAGGTCTTCCTGAACTTGTGGGCAAACAGAATTTCAAGATAGCCTGCATGTCCATTGGTCATGAACGGTTGCTTTCGGCTGCTGATGATTATATTGATGCTTTATCCGCCGCCAACTCCAAACTGCAATTTGTCATCGGTGGGCGCGGCCTTGGGAATGTTCAAAATACCGCGAACAAGTATTATCTTGGCACCACATATGCAGAATGGGAACAATGGCTCGAAGATACCCAGACCTCCAGAAATGGATAACGCCTTTTCAGACTCCTCGTCTGAAAAGGTTTTTATTTGCCTGAATTTAATTGCGTTGCACTTTTCCAGATAATTGTATGTTAAAATTTATTTATCAGAATTTTCCGCGAAAAGGAATGATAACATGAAAAAATACTTGAACATGACTCCCCTGTATATTGCCGCGGCCATTATTGCGGTCAGCGCTTTTATGCTGCCCCGTGTGATCGAGGCCATCAATCTCCACATTCATGGCATTGCTTATATCGCTGAACAAACAGAGGAATATTATAAAATTACAGAACCTATTGACGGGGAATACACAGTTGAACTGGATTTGAAAGATCTGGAGAGTAATAAGGGGAAAATTCTCTATGACGACAAAGGCAGCCAAATTTCCGTGCTGACAGTCACATCCTCGGAAAAAGACAAATATGAAGTGATTTTCCGTTCGCACGGAACAGAACGGCCGGATGGAGCTGCGCTCATTTCAGGTGTGGATCACGCCTTTACGGACACAGCCTTCGTTCATACAATCAAAGCTGAAGCCGAGGCAAGTTTCGATGGCGGAGAGACTGTCGAGCTGATTCCTTCGAGTTCGACGGGCCTTAGTTATCCTGATGGTGACAGTTTCGGTTTTTATCTGCAAACGTCTGCAGAAGACGGAGGCACTTTAACTTTGACGGTCACAAACCTGCAGCTGAATTTATGGGCGAAGAAGTGGGACATTGAAGATTATCAATGATAATCTTCATTCAAACTGCTAAAAAAAGACAAAAAAAGACCCGCTCCTTAGAGCAAGTCGAGATCCTGATAGGCGGACTGGTATGGCCCGTTGTCTGTCACTTCTGAATGGTAAAGAGCCTTCAAGGCAAAACCTTTTTCCAGTTCCATGTCTTTCATCAACGTTTTCAAGCGCTTTTTCAGCTCAGGGTTTTCGCTGACAAGAGTCTCCATTTTCGATTTCATGTATTTCATAACGCGGTCGCTCCTTTCCGTTGCTGTTGAATTTATTGTATCATGTAAAACTCTGTTTAATGAAAAAACGCACTTGCATCGGGCAAGTGCGTTAGTTTTTATTGGACAAGAAATTATATAACTTTTTTATATGAAAATTCTTAAAAAATGTGTTTCCTTGTCCAGACTCCGGCGACCCAGCTCTTCGAGTCATAAGCCAGATCAGTGTCTAGCCTTCAGTGCCTAGCTCTTCGGGATATAAGTCAAACCTGCTGCGTGGCAAAAAGCGCCACTTCGCATGTTCGCCTTATACCTGTCAGAGCTGGACAGGCACTTCCGCTTTTCGTGTCTGCGCGGCCAAGGCCACTACGCTGATCCGTCTTATGCTTTTCAGAGCTGAACGGGTGCCGTCGCTTTTCTTTAATCAGCCGATGACCTGGAAAATATAATTCGCGAGGAACAGCGCGGCGATGACATAAAGCGCCGGCGTGACTTCGCGCCATTTGCCGACTCCGACCTTCAATACCGGATACATGATAAAGCCGATGGCGATGCCGTCAGCGATACTGTACGTAAACGGAATGAGGACGATGATCAGAAATGCCGGAATGCTCTCGCTCATGTCTTTCATGTCGAGGTTCTTGATGTTCTGCAGCATCAGCGCGCCAATGATGATCAGGATTGGTGCAATCGCACTGTCCGGGATCAACTTGATGACAGGAATGAAAAATGCAGCACCAAGAAACAGCAAGCCGGTCGTGATGGCCGTCAAACCGGTACGTCCGCCTGCGGCCATGCCAGCCAGCGTTTCAACACTGGCGACAGTTGGGCTGGTTCCGAAAATACCGGAAGCCATTGAACCGATGGAAGTTGCCTGGAATGCACGCTTATACTTCTCAGGGCGATCGATAAAATTGACCTGTCCATGGACAAGACCAATATTTTCAAATATCAGCACCATCGACAGCGAGAAAACCGCTACCCAGAATCCCATGGTTAAAAAGCTGGTAAACGACAATGCGCCGAATCCTGCAAACGCCTCTGAAGCGCTCATCGCCGGTTCATCCAGCTGGCTCAGGTCGATCATCCCAAAGAAAAAGGCGATCAATGTTCCAGCCACAATCGTGATGAGGAAATTCCCCGGCACGTTGCGGATGAACAGGATGATGGCGATGACGAACGTCAAAGCCGTAGCCAATACCTGTGGATCGGAAACTGATCCCAATGCCAATATCGATCCTGCGCCGTTGATAACGATACCGCCTTTTTCAAGACCCAACAGCATCAGGAACAACCCAAGACCAACAGTTATCGCTTCTTTCAGCGAATGCGGCACCGCAGCGCTCAGCACTTTCGCAAAACGCGTAAATGCTACAGCGACAAAGATGACACCTGAAACGAATACGACCGCCAACGCTTCCTGCCATGTAAGACCCATTGACTGGACCATCGTGTAAGAGAACAGCGCGTTGATGCCCATGCCCGGAATCAGCAGAATCGGAACGTTGCCCCAGAATCCCATGACCAATGCGCCGAACACCGACGCCGCAATCGTTGCGATAATGGCCGCTTCAATCGGCATGCCGGACTCAGACAGGATCAGCGAATTGACCGCAATGATATAAACCACTGTAAAAAAGCCGATTACACCCGCCAATAATTCCGTCTTTACCGATGTTCCATTGTCTTTAAGACCGAAAAATCGATCCATCCATTTATGCATATACATAACCTTCTATTAAATTAGCCCTCTCCCTACCCGCTCTGCCTGAATAAATTCAGGTAAGCCAAGATAGAATTGTAATTCAAAAACGCTGTTACGTCAAGGGTTTGGAGTTGACGGGGATGGCTGTTGAATGCAGGTTGGTTTATCGCAATTCGCTGGAGCGAATTGGAGGGTATTCTAATTTTTTGGCTTTACCAAAAATATTTTTTCCATAGATATTTTTGCGTTTTGAGAAATGCTATACTTCAAATAATAGTCGGAAAAGAGGTGTTATATGGAAAAAGAAAAGATGGAATTGCTCTCTGCGGAAGCAGCGCTCAGCTCGTTGATAAGCCGGCTGCCGGCAGTTCATTCACAGCGGAATTATCTCGAAGG
>CAZGMW010000214.1:0-4033 GCA_964526895.1 uncultured Planococcus sp.
ATCGAGGATTGCTGATAGTACATGCATCAGATGATAAACTGAAAAATCACTGTCCTCGGATTCCAATGCAATATTAATTTCTTTTACAAATATAGCCATTACTTCATGCCGTTTTATCGAAGCATCAGTGCCCGAGGATTCACTGTGTTCTGGCCGCAATTTACCTACATATTTCATATACAGCTGTTCATGGTAGCTCGCTAAACTTTCAAGGCGCTCCTGTACCATCATATGAAACTGTTCCGGAAGTTCCGTCAACTCGTTTTCGAAGCGATGAAGCCTTTTCAATACCTCTAAACTTTTTTTAGAAGTAGCAATCATCTGGCGGTACAACACCAATTTTCTAGCTTTGATATATTGCCGTTTTTTTGTATAGCTCCGTTCTTCTTTATAAAACAAGTACCATTGGTCAACTTTGACGAGTTTTTCGGTTAATCGGTCGATATCTTCCTTCACCGAAGCATGATCGGAAGCATGTCGGATGGATACCCGTATCCAGCGGATGACTTCTTCGCTGACTTCATGAATGGAAGTGAATAAGCGGCTTTCATATTTTGGCGGCAGAAAAATTAAATTCACGATAAAAGCTGATAAGATTCCGAGTAAGATTGTCAAAAATCGTAAAGAAGCGAACGACAGGAAATTATTGGTCTGTGAATCCATGATAATGATGATTGTTACAAGAGTCAGTGGCACTGTGTTTTCCAGCTTCAATTTCAACATCACCACGATGGCCAAAATGGCGGCAAGTCCGATGGTCAGATAATTACTGCCTAAAGCCAGTACAAAGATTACGGCAATGGCAGCTCCGATCAGATTACCGTAAATCTGATCCAATAAGGTCAGATAAGATCGATAAATGGAAGGTTGAATGGCAAATATCGCTGCGACGCCTGCAAAGACAGGGGAAGGCAAATCCAATAAGCTGGCTAGAAATAGCGCCAATGAAATAGCTACGCCGGTCTTTAATATACGTGCACCTAATTTCATAACTTACGAATCCCTTCTTCCTACAGTGAATTTATTGTTTATAATTGGCTAAAAGCTTTTCTGACAGCCTGTAATGCTGTGTCGACATCTTCTTCGGTATGCTCCGTTGTCAGGAACCAGGCTTCATACTTTGATGGAGCAAGGTTGATGCCTTGTTCAAGCATCAATTTGAAGAAACGTCCAAAGATTTCTCCATCTGTATCTTCAGCCTGTTCATAATTTTCGACTTTCACATCCGTGAAATAGATAGTCAATGCACCTTTTAAGCGGTTTACTGTAATAGTTACTCCAGATTCCTCGGCTGCTTCCAATATCCCTTCTTCGAGACGCTGCCCCAATCGGTCCATTTTGTCATATACGCCATCAGCTTTCAGCACTTCGAGGCAAGCAATTCCAGCCTGTATGGAAGCGGGATTTCCGGCCATGGTACCCGCCTGGTAAGCGGGGCCAAGAGGCGCAACGGTTTCCATGATTTCCTTTTTGCCGCCATAGGCTCCTATAGGCAAGCCGCCACCGATGATTTTTCCAAGAGCAGTCAAATCCGGTTTAAGGCCAAGCATGTCCTGAGCGCCACCATAATGGAAGCGGAAAGCCGTTATCACTTCATCATAGACGATTAAAGCTCCTTTTTCCTCAGCTATGCGGTGAACTTCTTCGAGAAAGCCTTTTTTCGGCTCCACAATTCCGAAATTGCCGACAATCGGTTCTACAAGGATACATGCAATTTCGTCGCCCCACTGTTCCATTGCTTCCTTAAAAGCAGCTGGATCGTTGAACGGGATGGTGATAACTTCTTCGGCGATTGTTTTCGGGACGCCTGCAGAATCCGGTGTTCCAAGTGTAGCAGGACCGGATCCAGCTGCAACCAGCACCAAATCTGAATGGCCATGATAGCAACCTGCGAATTTCATGATTTTGCTGCGCCCTGTATAAGCGCGGGAAACGCGGATGGTCGTCATAACGGCCTCAGTTCCACTATTAACGAAACGGACCCTGTCCATATTGGGCATTGCGTCTTTCAACATTTTTGCGAACGTGATTTCATGCCGGGTCGGTGTTCCATATAACACGCCGGTTTCAGCAGCGTTTGAAATTGCTTTTGAGATATGAGGGTGGCCGTGACCTGTAATGATCGGTCCATAGGCCGCCAGGAAATCGATGTATTTATTGCCGTCGACATCCCAAAAATATGCACCTTTCGCGCGCTCCATGACAATAGGTGAACCGCCACCGACAGCTTTGAATGATCTCGAAGGACTGTTGACACCTCCGACAATATGTTCAAGGGCTTCTTTATGTAATCTGTTTGATTCCGAATGGTTCATTGATTAAATTCCTCCTACAGAATGTATATCCCTTATTGTAGATTAACGCCATAGAAATTGAAACTGTACAGCCAGTTAGGTACGATAGACATATGAGAAGGAGTGATTGCATTGACGACATTGGAAGGTTTGCATGCACCTGATTTTACATTGAAGAATGAAAACGGTGAGACAATAGCTTTACAGAATTTTGCTGGTGAAAAGTATGTCGTGCTTTATTTTTATCCGAAAGATATGACACCGGGCTGCACGACGCAGGCTTGCGATTTCCGTGATGCGGAACAGGATTTTTCTGAGCTCGGAGCTGTGATTCTTGGTGTAAGTGCAGACTCTGAAAAACAGCACAGTAAATTTATCAGTAAACACGGCCTTCCATTTTCTTTGCTGGTCGATGAAGACCATAAAGTTTCAGAAGAGTATAGTGTTTGGGTTGAGAAAAAGATGTACGGCAAAGAGTTCATGGGAATCGAACGATCGACCTTCCTGATCGATCCTACTGGAACTGTCGTGAAAGAATGGCGAAAAGTGAAAGTGAAAAACCATATCCAAGAAGTTTTGGAAACAATACAAGAGCTCAGCAAAGCCTAGGGGGAACAAAATGATGGAAGTATTATTCACCTTTCTGCCAACGGAAGAAATGCAGCGAAATATAATCGCGGAATTTCCGGATGTAAGTTTTCACTTCTTATATAAAGATAAAAGTAAATTGCCCTCAGCGGATATTTTGGTAACGTATGGAGAAGATCTTGATGAAGAAGATATCGAGCAAGCTGCAAAATTAAAATGGATCATGGTGATGAGTGCCGGTATTGAAAAAATGCCCCACGAAGCAATAGCGGAAAGGGGTATAACCGTATCAAATGTGAGGGGAATCCATAAAACGCCAATGGGCGAATCGGTCCTAGGACATCTTTTGGCATTAAAGAGATCCTTGCCGGATATCTACAAAAACCAGCGTGACCATAAATGGGAGCGCAAATTCCGTTCATCCGAACTTTTAGGCTCCACTGCTTTAATATTGGGGCCGGGTGCCATCGGTTCTGAAATTGGAAGACTGCTGCAGGCATTTGGTGTGATTACCATCGGCTGCAACCGTTCAGGCAACTCTTCTGAAAATATGACCGAAATGATCACTTTCGAGCAATTACGTGAGAAATTGCCGGCAGCTGATATTGTCATTTCGGTGCTTCCGAGTACGGAAGACACAAAGTACTTACTGGATATCAACCATTTCAAATCAATGAAAAAAGAAGCGGTTTTCATGAATTTTGGCCGTGGCGACCTCGTGGAGGGGAAAGTATTGCTGGAAGCGATGAAAGAGAAGATGATCGCATATTCCGTATTGGATGTATTTGAGCAAGAGCCATTGCCCGCAGATCACCCATTTTGGGGTATGGACAATATCATCATTTCCCCACATGTATCAAGCAAATCAGGAAAGTATTTGGAGAGGGGCATGGATATTTTCATTCCCAATTTACGCAACTGGCTGGCTGGAAACACGGAACCAACAAATCTTGTTAATGTGGAAAAGGGGTATTAACATGAAGATTTATACGAAAACAGGAGATAAAGGTACAACTTCTTTAATCTATGGATCACGGGTGCAGAAAAATGATGTCCTGGTCGAAGCTTACGGCACTTGTGATGAAGCGAATTCCATGATCGGTCTAGCATTGGCACATTTGAGTGCGGAATTTTTCAGTGAGAAAGAGGAA
>CAZGMW010000215.1:0-3933 GCA_964526895.1 uncultured Planococcus sp.
ATCACCTTGTAAATGTTTTATTTTAATAAATTTCTGATATTCAGTTTACGAAATAAAAAACCTCCACCGAAGTGGAGGTTTTCTGTTTAAGATCAAACTGCATGGTCGCTTCCGAAGAAGTTACGGAACATTTGAACCGTTGTTTCACGGTTCAACGCTGCGATTGAAGTTGTCAAAGGAATACCTTTAGGGCAAGATTCAACACAGTTTTGTGAGTTACCGCAAGAAGCCAGGCCGCCTTCGCCCATGATGGAGTTCAAACGCTCATCACGGTTCATGGCGCCAGTCGGATGCGCGTTCATCAAGCGAACTTGTGAAAGTGGTGCTGCTCCGATGAAATCGGATTTATCGTTGACGTTCGGGCATGCCTCAAGGCAGACACCGCAAGTCATACATTTAGATAATTCGTAAGCCCATTGGCGTTTGCGCTCAGGCATACGTGGACCTTCGCCAAGATCATGTGTTCCATCAATTGGAACCCATGCTTTGACTTTTTTCAATGAATCGAACATGCGGCTGCGGTCAACGACAAGATCGCGGACAACAGGGAATGTTTTCATCGGCTGCAAACGGATCGGCTGTTCCAATTGATCGACAAGAGCTGTACACGACTGGCGTGCTTTACCATTGATGATCATTGAACATGCTCCACAAACTTCTTCCAGACAGTTCATGTCCCAGTTTACAGGAGTTGTTTTCTTCCCTTCAATATTGACAGGGTTACGGCGGATTTCCATCAATGCCGAAATGACATTCATGTTAGCGCGGTATGGTAATTCGAATTTCTCGAAATAGGATTCTGTCTCGGTTGAATCACGACGTTCGATTTCAAAAATTACCGTTTTTGCTGCTTCACCCATAATGATTTTATCTCCCTTCTTTGAATCGTAAACTTATGCTTTGGCTGAATAATCACGCTTGCGCGGCGGAATCAATCCTGTATCCACTTCTTCATAATGGAAGATTGGCGCCTCATAACCATTGAATTTCGCCATAGTTGTTTTCAAGAATTCTTCATCGTTACGTTCCGGGAAATCAGGTTTGTAATGAGCTCCACGGCTTTCGTTGCGGTTCAATGCTCCAATTGTGATCACTCGTGCTAAATGTAGCATATTTTTCAGCTGACGTGTGAACATAGCGCCTTGATTGCTCCAAAGTTGTGTGTCGGTAATGTTAATGTTATTGAAACGCTCAAGCAATTCCTGAATTTTCTCGTCCGTTTTTTGAAGACGGTCGTTATAGCGGACCACTGTTACGTTATCCGTCATCCATTCGCCAAGCTCTTTGTGCAGAACATAAGCGTTTTCAGTTCCATTGAGCGACAGAATTTCATCCCATTTGCGCTGCTCTTCAGCAACCGCATGATCGAAGATATCAGCAGGCATATCTTCAGCAAGAACTTCAAGGCCTTTGATGTAATCAAGAGCATTCGGTCCTGCAACCATTCCGCCGTAGATAGCTGACAGGAGTGAATTAGCACCTAAACGGTTTGCACCGTGCTGGGAATAATCAACTTCCCCTGCAGCTAATACGCCAGGGATACTTGTCATCTGATGATCATCAACCCATAATCCGCCCATTGAATAATGGACTGCCGGGAAGATTTTCATCGGAACCTTGCGTGGGTCATCGCCTGTGAATTTCTCATATATCTCAATGATACCGCCAAGTTTAATATCCAATTCTTTCGGGTCTTTATGGGAAAGATCCAGGTAAACCATGTTTTCACCGTTGATGCCCAGCTTTTGGTTGACGCAGACATCGAAGATTTCGCGCGTTGCGATATCACGAGGAACCAGGTTTCCGTAAGCAGGATATTTTTCTTCAAGGAAATACCAAGGCTTGCCGTCTTTATACGTCCAAATTCGTCCACCTTCACCACGTGCCGATTCAGACATCAAGCGCAGCTTGTCGTCTCCCGGAATTGCAGTCGGGTGAATTTGGATAAACTCGCCGTTTGCGTAATAAGCGCCTTGCTGATAAACGATGGAAGCCGCTGAACCTGTGTTGATGACAGAGTTCGTCGATTTTCCGAAGATGATTCCAGGTCCGCCGGTAGCCATGATTACAGCATCTCCGCGGAACGCTTTGATCTCCATTGTCGTCATGTTCTGTGCAGTGATTCCACGGGCAACGCCGTTTTCATCAAGAACAAGACCCAAGAATTCCCAACCTTCGTATTTCGTAACCAGTCCGCTGACTTCGTGGCGGCGAACCTGCTCATCAAGAGCGTAAAGCAATTGCTGGCCAGTTGTAGCGCCGGCAAAAGCTGTTCTGTGGTGCATCGTCCCACCGAAGCGGCGGAAGTCCAGCAAGCCTTCAGGCGTACGGTTGAACATGACGCCCATACGGTCAAGCAGACGGATGATCGCAGGTGCTGCATCTGTCATCGCTTTAACCGGACGTTGGTTAGCCAGGAAATCCCCGCCGTATACCGTGTCGTCAAAGTGAATATCAGGTGAATCGCCTTCACCTTTTGTATTTACCGCTCCGTTGATTCCACCCTGTGCACACACTGAGTGAGATCGTTTAACGGGAACGATTGAAAATAAATCGATTGGCGCGCCAGCTTCAGCGCCTTTTACAGCTGCCATCAAACCAGCAAGACCGCCACCGACAATAATAAGTTTGCCTTTCGCCATTTTGGTATTCACTCCTCTTTTAATTCACCAATGATCGAATTCGTCTTAAACGAATGCGAATAAAGCGCGGATACCGATAGTTGACAATACGAGGAACACTAGAAGTGTGAAGTATGTCGTATATCGTTGAGCTTTTTCTGATTGAGTAATGCCCCAAGTTACCAGGAAAGACCAAAGACCATTCGCTAAGTGGAAAGTAGCTGTCAGTACACCAACTACGTAGAATGCAAACATCCATGGATTTTCAAGGATATTGGCCATCATGTTGAAATCAGCTTCTGCTGCATTTCCGATTGCCACCTGGAAGCGTGTTTCAAATACATGCCATGCGATGAAGATTACAAGGAAAACTCCTGTATATCGCTGAGCAACAAACAATAGGTTGCGCAAATAGCTGTAATGGCCAGGGTTGTTCTTCGAAGTAAAGGCTATGTATACACCATAAAAAGCATGATACATAATTGGCAGATAAATAACGAAAATCTCCAGGAAAATTACGAACGGAAGGTTCGCCAAGAAGTGGGATGCGGTATTAAATGCCTCGACACCCTGTGTTGCGAAATGGTTAACAATCAAATGCTGTGTAACGAATATGCCGATGGGAATAATTCCGAGCAATGAGTGCAACCTGCGCAATAAAAATTCACGATTATCCAAAACTTTTACCCTCCTCAAAACATTAATAAGGCAGTTAACGGAGCAATCGATATTTTACGAAAGCATCCATTGACTGCATAGAACATCATGATACAATAATATGACATATTTATTGTACTCCGCTCTAATAGGAGCGTCAAGGCAACAAGCGTTAATTCAGCAGATTCCCTCTGGGGTTTCACAATATTGAAAGTGGGTTTACGATGACTGCAAAAGAACCTGAAACGACCGAACATTTCGGTTATGAAATTATTCGAGACTATGTATTAGCTGATGTTCTAGGCAAACACGAAGATGATATCCTTTACTGGGCCGGAAAATCGCTGGCCCGCAAATTCCCCCTTTTCACGTTGGACGAAGCCGGCGATTTCTTTCAGCAGGCCGGATTTGGCGAATTGGTGACAGAAAAGTCGGGCAAGGACGAAACTGTCTTCGTTTTGCGTCCATTCAAAGTAGAAAACCGATCCTTCAAGCTCGAGGCCGGATTTCTGGCTCAACAACAGCAGAAACTCAACGGTTTTTTGACGGAAGCCTATGATGAAGTGCTGCCGAAGAAAAAAATGGTGCGAATTACGCTGAAAACGGATCTGCGCGAGCAAGTTTAGAGAGAATATGATGTGGATCGGCCGTCTCC
>CAZGMW010000216.1:0-3901 GCA_964526895.1 uncultured Planococcus sp.
GTACTTCATGATGAAACAGGCTATTATCCTCGAGTATGATATTGAAGCAATAATTCACTTTTACGGAATCGAAAAACCAACGCCAATCCTAAGACTAATAATGCTTTCATCAATCAGTGGTTCCAAAGAAAAAGGAACGGAAAAAGTATTGTTCTGTTGAGACGGGATTTAAAAATCATTGAGGAGGCAGGAGAATGGAACAAGTTAAAAAAGAAAAAAATGAGTTTTGGGAATGGGGAAAAGCACTTTTTATCGCTTTGGCGGTAGCTGGGATCATTCGCTTTTTCTTGTTTACGCCGATCGTGGTAGATGGGGAATCGATGAAGCCGACTCTTGAAGATGGTGAACGGATGATCGTAAACAAATTCGGTTACACTGTCGGAGAACCTGATCGGTATGATATTGTCGTCTTTCATGCCAATGAAGACACAGACTACATAAAACGCGTAATCGGATTGCCTGGCGACCATATCGCCTATGAAGATGATCAATTATATGTAAATGGTGAGATTCAAAATGAACCATACTTATCAGCCGTTAAAAAACAGGAAAGTATGAATGGCAATGTGTTTACGATAGATTTCACATTGGAAGATCTTCTTGAAATCAACGTAATTCCAGAGGGCTATGTTTTTGTATTAGGTGATAACCGGGAGAACAGCACCGACAGTCGGATTATTGGATTAGTGCCGATAGAAGAGATTGTCGGAAGCACTAAATTTGTTTTTTGGCCATTGAGCGAAATAGGCTTAGTAGAGTAACACCTTGATTATTCCAAGTGGTGGGAACAAGAGCCCATCTGAACAATTGTTCAGAATGTTTTCCAGAAAACTTGCATCTTTAGCGAGTCATTGCATAATCTTTGTTTTTCACTATTTATGGAAATTTGATTAAATATAAAAATATTAGAGAATTTCGTAAATAATTGGTTGCATCGACTATTCGAAAAATTTGGAGGGGTTCTGAGTGAAGGGAAAGCTGAAAGAGTGGAGAAATCCGGCCAAATTGCTGATTTCACTTGGAATTGCGGACATTGGGGACTTTATATATCTGGTTGCGATCAATATCATTGTTTATCAAATGACCGGTTCAGCGGCGGCGGTCGCCGGACTTTGGATTATAGGTCCCATCGTCAATATATTAACGAAGTTCTGGACCGGGAGTTTCATCGATTACCGCAGTAAGAAAAAAGTGATTATCATAACGTATCTGCTGCGTGCAGTTTTTATTGCAACGATTCCGTTTGCGCCAAATATAGCGGGAATATACGGAATTCTGATTTTATTGAGTGTCGCCAAGTCTTTTTTCGGTCCTTCCTCGGTGACATATACGACGATGCTCGTACCAAAAGAAAAGAGGAAACGCTTCAATTCCCTGCGATCAGTTGCGTCATCAGGTGCTTTTATCATAGGGCCGGCAATAGCAGGAGCGTTAATATTGTTCAGTTCAATCGGAATGACGCTCTGGATCAATTCAATTTTCTTCGTTATGGCGGCATTTCTGCTTGCGGGGCTTCCTGATAAGGAGGCGATTGACCGTGAAACGATTCCTTCTTTAACCTTTAAACAAGTGCGTAATGATTTTACAGTGGTCACAGAGTTTTTGTCCAAAAACAAATACATAGCGTTTATCTATCTGAGTTTTATTTTGGTGATGATTTTTTCGTTTGCCATGGATGCCCAGGAAGTTGTTTTTACGCAGCAGGTGATTGGATTGTCTGAAGTGGATTACAGCCTGTTGATCAGCATCACAGGTATCGGGTCGGTTAGTGGCGGAATATTGCTTTCTGTCTTTTCTTCTAAATTATCTTTGCGTGTAATGATTGCGGCAGGTATTTTAATGACCGCAGCCGGCTATGTGATCTATGCATTTTCGGGGTCCTTCTTGACTATTATGGCCGGATTTCTGATTTTGGGTTTTTTCAATGTATTTATGAATGCAGGAATTGCCACTTTTTATCAGAATAATATTCCAGTGGCTTTAATGGGAAGAGTAACCAGCATTTTTCAATTGTTCCAGAGCGTGATCCAGGTGATGTTCATTTTGGGTATCGGAATCTTGGCGGATTTTATTTCCCTCCGGATCACGATTGTTATGCTGGCATTGACTATGCTTCTTGCGACAATCATCTTCATTTATTTTGTATTAAAGCCGGATAAAGCGAAATTCTTCAAAGAAGAAGAGGTGGATGGAAAAGAAGTGCTTATTTGACACTAGGTTGGGCAATTAAAGGTGGTATTTGTTGACATAGCAATTCAGATGTTTTTTTCAAACTGACTTAAACGGTTAAATCTGAGCTGATTTCCATGTTTGTCTTTTTCAGTCTTGCGGGAATATCGTTTCTAAAACTCTTTAATCCAAAATAACAGACCTCTGGGGATTGCTGAAACAGTCTGGTTGAGAAGATAATTTCTTTAGAAGTTAGGGATTTGGCCAGCGTTTCAATAAACTGCTGATGCGTCATCATGTCGATAGTACCCAGATGGAAAATGCCGTTTAGCTTATTTTCAAGAATGTATCTGAGCTGTTTAGCGAGTAGCTTATCGGATAAATTATTGCATTCCAAATTACTATATACATCAAGTCGGCTCTTTGAAATTCCGATTTTAACAGCATCCATCCGCGGAGATTCCATTCCCCATACTTGAGGAATGCGCAGAATAACAGCGTGTTCATTTAATATTTCTTTCAACGTCTCCTCGCATTGGATTTTAAATTTTCCATAAGGTGAAGCGGCATTTGGAGGATCTGATTCTGCATGATGCTGTGTGAAGTCGCCATCAAAAACATTGGCGGTTGAAAAATAATATAATGTACTTTCCATATCTTTAATTTTTAACGCCAACTCTTTGTGAAATACCAATTGCTGATCGAAATCGCCTCTTAAACAAGAAATTATTGCGTCAGGTTTTATTGAATCGATAATGTCTTTCATTTTCTCGAGCTCGGTAATCTGCAATCTGTACTGATTAGCTTCAGGCATTGGCAGTTCTGAAGAAGAAGAGGTGCCATAAACAGCGTAATTTTCTTTGAATTCATCGGCCAATGCTTTCCCGACCAATCCACTTGCTCCAAGAATAAGTAATTTCTTCAAGGTGAAACCTCCTTTTTTTATTCCAGACGCACATAAAATTGATAGCAAAATTCTTATTGCTTTAACTTTATATATTTAAGCTTAATCAGGCAACATTCAACACATTTTGTATTACTTCTTTATAGAATTAGGGCATAACATGAGAAGAATGGAGGCGGATGGAATGGAAGTATGGGATTTAGTTGACGAATCACGCAATCCGATAGGGAAATTGCATAGGAAAGGAGAGCAGTTTCTTCCGGGTGAATACCACGTGTCGGTGGAAGTGCATACAATCACTGCAGATGGAAGGCTGCTTGTTATTCAACGGGATGCCTCAAAATCCTATCCCTCACTCTGGGAAAGCGCAGGTGGTTCGGTTTATGCAGGAGAAACGAGTATGCAAGGTGCAGTGCGGGAGCTTGCAGAAGAAACAGGTTTGCTTGCCGATCAGGAGAGCCTGCATTTCTTAGGTGAAATAAAGCGAGAACATTCCATTCTGGACAGCTATTTGTGGATCAGCTCAAAACTTATCAATCCTGACCAGTTGGAATTGCAGCCCGGTGAAGTAAGCGCCTCTAAATTGGTGACAATGAAAGAACTGGAAGCAATGAATAATGACAGCCAAATTGTCCCACCGGTGTGGGAAAGATATCAACTCTATTACGCGAAGCTGGCATCTTTGATTTTACCTTGAAGATAGAAACAGGAAGCAGGTTCAAATAAAAGATTTTCAGATGGGAATGAGATGATGAATAAAACACTTTCGGAGCAAATTCCTCTTATAAGTGAATGTGAAAAAATCATTCAGATACATAAAGGATATTC
>CAZGMW010000217.1:0-3888 GCA_964526895.1 uncultured Planococcus sp.
AGCCTAGCTGCAGGGTACTTTTATTAAACTGTCCATTAAATGGGGCGCAGTTCATTATGAAGGAAGGGGTATTTGTTTTTTGTGCTTTTAGATATTCTATGAGCTGATTTTTCAAATCCAAACTGCCTGGCTCTGACATTTTAGGTTTTATTCTTCAGAAAGTTCGGGTAAACAATGGCTAAGACGATTAAACAGGAGGATGGATTGATTATGAAATCAACTAATAGAGAATTTGAAATGGTTTACAGTTTGGAAGAAATGGAACAACGAATAGAACAATTGAAAATGCATGGCTACAGTGAAAGTGATATTCACGTCCTAGCGAGAGACAAGGATGTTTTCAATTCGTATGAAAGCGGCTCGAACGTTGATAAACGTACTGCAGAATCTTTTTCCGGCAACTTTAAGTCTTTCTTCAGTGGAGAGGATACCGTTCAATCCCAGTTAAAAGATTTTGATCTCGACCAAAACACTGCTGAAAGATACAGTGAAGATATTAAGAAAGGCGCTATCCTATTGTACACCGATGGAAATTCCATAAGCCGGGAAAGAGACAACTCTTCTTCTTTCGGAGATGATACCCGCACTGTAGATGTCGATGAGCGTAAAAGAAATACCGCTTTCACTCCTTTCGGACGGGATATTGAACGTGATGGAGAAAAATTCAATGATGAGAAAATCAGAGACCGAGATGTTAGAGCAGACATTGATAAAGAAGAACTCAGATCTGATGGACTGTCGTCAAGAACAATCGCCGAGGATTCAGCTAAGATTTATACTACCGAAGTACGCAGGGAAGATCAGCACGGCGAACCTGGCTATGGCAACAAGTCGAAAGACTCAAGGTTGGAAGGCGAAAATATTCATCCCACAACTGATGCAAAGCCCGAAGACGAAGGTTCTATAAAGGAAAAAAGTTTTGATCATGAACCTCAGTTGGAATCGGATGCCCAAGAGGACGATTTGAATCGAGAAGATGGCGTAAACCGGAGGCAGGATGAACCATCTCCCGGAGTGGATCCAAATTTGGGGCCAGCACCGTTCGGCAGAGATTCTGAAGAAGAACATTTAATCAGAGATAATGATGATCGAAACAATGGAAACAGACGGGACAATACGAAAAATACTTTAAATAGCAGTGAAGAGACAGAATATCGTGAAAATCCTCGCGATGCACGAACAATTCACGAGGATGCAAATAAGAAAGATTCTACACCTCCGACGCCACGGCTTTTTTAAGCAAAAGCGATGAGTGGATTGTAAAAAAATATGGAACGCAATAGGGTTCCACTCATTAAGTTGAGTGGAACCCTTTAACTAAACTATAAAAAAAACCTTCAGTTTTTCACTGATAAATGCTCATCTATAGGCTGATTTTGAATTGATTCCAAAGTAGCTTTTGCTGCGTTCTGTATACTGATGCATAAATCTTCTTCTGCCAGGCGATATAAAGTAGTAAGAGGTGTAAAAGCGTTTTTCGCCACATTCTCTCGTACTTCGGCGTGTTGATCCATGGATAAGTCGACAAGTAATCCTGCACAAGTAATGGATTTCGCTAGTTCGGCACGTTCATAATGCTGTTTCTTTAAAACTGCTGCTTCATCCCAACCGGTCCAATCCGTTAACTTTGTATAAAATTGCAGATTGCCATTCATGCTGTGTTTGCACCCCTGTTTTTGAAATATTCTTACTACAATGTATTATAACAGGTTTGCGGTGAAATACTACTAAAATTACCTTAAATGGGGAGGGTGATTTATGAAAATTCTTGTTGTCGGCGGTACTTCATTTGTAGGGCGCCATATTGTGGAAGAAGCTGTTAAAAAAGGGCATCAAGTTACTTTATTCAATAGAGGAAAAAGCAATCCCGAAGTTTTTTCGGAATTACCGCGCATAATCGGCGATCGAAGAAGAGATGCAGTCAAGTTACAAAACGATGAGTGGGATGCTGTGATCGATACATCGGCATATACACCAGCGGATTTGCAGCCGGTACTGGAGAACATTACCGCTGCCCATTACACTTTTGTCTCAACAATTTCCGTATACAATGATTTTACTAAAGGGCCAGTGACTGAAGACTCGTCTCTTCATTTCGGGTTAGAGGAAGGCGAAGTCACTGGAGAATCGTACGGACCGTTAAAAGTAAGTTGTGAAAAAATCGTACGAAAATATTTCGGTGACGCCTCTTTGATCGTCAGGCCTGGGATTGTCGCGGGTGCTTACGATCCTACAGATCGCTTTACTTATTGGGCTATGAAATTAAAAGAAGGAGGAGACTTGTTGATTCCGGGTAGCAGGTCCCGGAAAATCCAATGGATAGATGCCCGCGATCTTGCTTCTTTTATAGTCAGTAATGTTGAAAATAGAACTAACGGCACGTTTAATGTCACTGCAGATCCGGTTACTATGGAAGAGCTTGTGAAAATTCTTGCTTCTCCCGATGTGCATCCGAGATGGATCGAAGATAAGATCTTGATTGAAGCAGGAATCCAGCCTTTCGAAATCCCTCTATGGATTCCTATCGATGAATCCTATCCGGATGGTTTTATCCTGGCTGATAATTCCAGAGCCAAAGAAACAGGGTGGAAGCCGAGAAGTTTAAGTGAAACAGCGGAGGCTGTCCATATGTGGAAGAATAGTTTCAGCGGTAGCGGATTAAAAACGGAGCTCAGTGATGGCCAGATACGAAAAGTTTTATCAGTACTTGAAAATCACACGTAAGCAGGAAACTATTTGCTAGGTAATTCGTCTATTCTTTGAAGGAACAACAACGAATAAAAATGATAAGGGATAAGTGTTGTGTTATAATAACGTAGGATTTCTGTGTGTATAAGAATTTTTGAGGAGGAAAGGTATGTTATACCTCGTTCTGATTGTGGCATTTTTTGCTTCTATTATCCTGACGCCCTTGGTTAAGCGGTTTGCTTTCCGAGTAGGAGCAGTGGACCGGCCGAATTACAGGAAAGTCCACGCACGTGTTATGCCGCGGTTGGGTGGCTTAGCCATATTCGGATCTTTTTTGATCGGTTATTTTATATTAAGACCTGTAGACCCTATATCCAATGCAGTTGAACCTGCATTTATACCGGTTACAACAGCTATTATCATTGGAGCTTTCATCATAATAATCACTGGGTTATTTGATGATATTCTTGAACTTTCTGCAAAAGCAAAAATGCTGGGTCAGTTATTGGCTGCGTCAATCGTCGTCATTGGCGGAGGGCTTGAGATTTCGTTTATTAACCTTCCATTTGGTGGAGAAATCGATTTTGGCTATTTCAGCATTCCATTAACAATCATCTGGATTATTGGTATCACAAATGCCATTAACCTGATCGACGGTTTGGATGGGCTGGCAGCAGGGGTTTCTTCTGTGGCGCTTATAACCCTGGCTATCATGGCTTATATGATGGGCGATGTTTTTGTAATGTCAACTGCCGCTATATTGGCAGCCAGCTCGATAGGCTTTCTTTTCTATAATTTCCATCCCGCTAAGATATTCATGGGAGACACGGGGGCTTTGTTCCTTGGTTTCATGATTTCCGTTTTGGCTTTGATGGGCTTTAAAAACGTTACGATGGTTGCGTTGATCATTCCGATTATTATGCTTGGAGTACCAATTTCTGATACATTCTTTGCTATCGTCAGACGCGTACGCGAAAAACAACCGATATCCGCCGCGGATAAATCGCATTTACATCATTGTCTGTTGAATATTGGGTTTTCACACAGCCAGACGGTATTGATCATTTATGGAATTGCCGCCTTATTCGGTTTAGCAGCATTGCTGTTCTCCCAAGCGACATTATGGGGAGGAATACTTCTTATAGGCGTAATGCTATTGGCAATCGAACTTTTCGTGGAGGTTGTAGGACTGGCAGGGAA
>CAZGMW010000218.1:0-3869 GCA_964526895.1 uncultured Planococcus sp.
GAACACCCGCCGCCTGTCCCGCAGCTGCCTCCGCACGAGGAATCTGAAGAAAAGAACGGGTTGCTGGAAGGGATTTTCACCGCTTCCGAAACAGAACGCCCGATGATGAAACTCACCTGGTCAATCAAGTCCTGCAGTTCATTTTCTGCAAGCCGCAGTGATGCCACCTGCTCATTAAGGTCCAGTTGCCGTTTATCCACCCGGATCCTTTTCATAACATCCTTGTAATCTGGATGGTATTTGCCAAAACGCTGGACTTCTTCATACAGCTCTTTCAGCCTTGCAAATGCCATTATTTCATCTGCCAGCTCTTTATTATCGTAAACAGCATGGTAAGCTTGTCGATATTGCTCAGCCTGCTCTGATTGTAGTATCATTCTACTTAACTCTTCGGCAGAGTCAGTAATTTGAACCCATTCGTAGGTCATGATCACATATATTACCTCCTCTACGGTTCAATTATATCAAATACATCTATATTTTAATACAGAAAGAAAGGGTTGTCATCATGGACGAACTATTAGAACAATTTAAAAGGATTGCTAAAAAAGGCACCTCGGAGGATATTCAAATCCTATCCCGTTTTCTTGGGAATCTGGAAAAAAAACAAGATGGAGAATTTTCCACCTACTTAAGCGCCGCACTCGGCATGGACAGACAGCAGCAAAATGGTCAATGGACCGTAAGTATTCCCAATACCCCGTTCATACATAATAATATTGACATTCCGCATGGCGGCATCCTGGCTGTTCTTTTGGATACAGCCATGGGGACATTAGCCAACAGCAAGTGTCCGGAAGGCTTTGGTGCAGTCACAACCAACCTGGCCATCCACTATTTGACGGTTGCTACAGAAGAAATGATAACGGCAGAAGCGAAAATCATACGCCAGGGCCGCCATACAATGGTTATTGAAGGGAATATATACGAAACCGGCGGAAAGCATATAGCCACTTCCACCGGATCCTTTTTCATCGTCCCCAAATGATGAGAATGATTATGGTTCTTCAGCTTTTGCCGGCTCTTGCCTTAAAAAGCTTTGCGTGTAGTATTTGCCAAAAACGCCAACGCCGATTTGGTTGAAGCGGCTTGATAATAAAGTATCTCGGTGTTCTTCCGAATTGATCCAGCCATGAACGGTTTCAGCTGCATCATAGTATTGGAATGCGGTATTTTCCGCTGCCTCTTCATAGAGTATGCTAGAATTTTCGAGTCGCTCTTCCAGGCTTTCGACTTCGACTTCATCCGCCGAAAAATTCTGGCGGGCAACATTTTGGCTATGCCGCTCAGCAAGTACACTAACCGCTGTGTCAACGACCAAAGACTCTTGTTCATGATGCAATCGATAAACGTTTGTCAAATCGACAATTTGCCGAGCATTCGCTTGATCAATGGAAGCCTGTAATGTGGAGGAAGTAGTGACAGGCGTAAGCAGATTGCCATCATACATCATATCGTAAGGCTGATGGCGGATCAGCGTTTCTGCATCCATAAACCTGACCGCTTCAAGCATTCCATCCACCTCGTCAATATAGAGTTGAGCGTAGATGTCTTCGTAACTTACCAGCAGCCTGCTGTCACGATCTTCCGCACTCAGGCTGAACGTATATATATTTGTTCCAAACTTTACTGTCACTTCATCTTCAATGATCGTAAAGCGGTATAATTCTTCAATCGTCTGGCCGATGCTGTATGGCGCAGCATCTGTAGCGGTTCCTGCAGTATAAACCTGTACGACTTGCTGATCTTTGACTCCCACCATTTTATAATCTGCGTAAGACTGGTTATAAATCCACCAATCATAACCAAAAGCTGAAGGTTCAATTCGGGCAGGCTGGCCAAAATCATCAATCCATTCTTGTGCCGGTTTTCCTATATATACAGAAACTCCTTGCTCAGGGCGCTCCAAAGCCAAAGGATTTTCAATAATTTCTTCAGCGGGTAAGGGATCAACTTTAGGTGGGGCTTCCAAAATATCATTTTCATTTATTGATGTATCAAAATATAAGAATGTTATAAGGATGATTGATAGAAACAGCATGATCCGCAATAAATTCTTCAATCGTCTTCCTCCCCTTTAAGTCGCTTTCACCAATTATAACAGCCGCCTCTATACTGACACAATCTAGCCATTGCAACAAGCGCAAATTTCATCTATTATTAAAGGAGCATTGAGTCAGTTTTGAGATAGAGGAGGAGATCCTATGTATTTTGAAAATACAGGGCTTGAGGACATTCTGGTAGACTTCAATTTGCTCGAGCACGTTATGGGCAAACACGGATTAACTAAGGAAGGCCAATGGGATTACGAGCGGGTTACATTTGACCGTAAGTTCGATGTCCGTGAAGGCCGCTATTATTTGCGTATATTCGCTTACGCGGTAGATGGTGATATTGACGCTGGTGATGCGACTGTTAAAGTCATGAAACCAGTAATCGGCAAATACTATTATCCATTTGGCATTGAATACGGCGAAGATGAGATTTTCCCGGAACATCTTTTGAAAACGAGCGCCGATATTTTAGCGACTATCAAATCCGAGTTAAAAGCATTTGAAATTCAAGTGTAAATAAGCGGATTCGGACGATTAAATCCGAAAGACATAAGGCCATAGATTTTGAGAATTTCCTGGCTTCATGATCCCCTGAATTTTTAATCATCAAGAAAAAACCGCAGTTCAACTTTGAACTGCGGATTTTTTTAAAATATTTTTCTTTATTGATATAATAATCAAATAATATTTCGGGGAGGTTTCTTGTGTCCAAGTGGTGGAATAAAAAGATTTTGACAGCAATACTTATAATTACATTATTAATTTTGTTTTCGATTTACATAATTCCAATTTCCATTCCGCTGATTTTAGCTTTGTTGACGGCGATATTTCTTGAACCTTTTGTCGGCTTCCTTCAACAGCGATTCAAGTGGCAGCGTAAAACTGCTGTCATTACTGCTTTCATCGTATTCTTGCTGCTAGTTTCTTCTTTTCTCTATTGGACGGTAACTTACTTGATCGAACGGCTTATCCAAGTTTCACAGAATATGCCGGAGTATATCAATGGGTTGTCTTCCATATGGGAAGAGATTGAAGCATTCTTTCAGCGTTCCTCTGAAGAAATGCCGATGGAAGTAGTTAATTCATTTGAAAACGAATTGGGCAATTTTTTAGAAGGAATCCGGGATTGGGTATTGACCATCATCAATTACGATTCAATCACCAATCTGCTTACGGGCATCCCTTCTTTTCTGGTGAGCTTCATCGTTTTCCTGATCGCGTTATTCTTGTTCATGCTGGACCTTGATGACCTGGAACGCATGCTGTTCAACCGGCTGAAAGAAACGACTGCTGAAAAGGTGAGATTCATGGCTGCCCGCTTGAACAATGTCATATTCGGATTTTTGAAAGCCCAGTTTCTTGTCAGTGTAATTATTTTTCTTGTGTCACTCGTATGCCTGTTGTTCATTTCACCAGAAGCTGCGATTGTCATGTCATTGATCATTTGGATCATCGACTTTATACCAATACTCGGCTCTATCATCGTTCTGACGCCATGGTTTATATATGAGTATATTACCGGAGATGTTGTGGAAGGCACACAATTAGCCGTTCTTGCACTGGTCCTGCTGATCATTCGCCGTACAGTCGAACCGAAAGTCATGGGATCCCATATTGGCCTGTCTCCACTCGCGACATTGATCGCCATGTTTATCGGCTTGCAATTGATCGGTTTCCTCGGATTCTTCATCGGTCCGCTTATTGTCATCCTGTTCACATCAGCTCGTGAAGCCGGCATCATCAAACTCGATTTTAAAATTTGATCGGTAAATTTACGCATAGGAAAAGGAGAACCCAATGAGGTTCTCCTTTTTT
>CAZGMW010000219.1:0-3865 GCA_964526895.1 uncultured Planococcus sp.
ACATTAACACAGAAATATAATTAAGTAAATATTCAAAATAGAAAATCTTTTAAATTCTCTCTTTTTACCTATGTTTAATTGAAATCCACTGGTAAATCAGCTACGATAGAATGCGAAACGAGGTGTATCATATGGGAAAGTCCATTACTGACAAGGAAAAACAAGTCAGCTATATGAAAAAACGATTGAATATGTTCTTGGAAGTACTCGATTCAATTGAACCAGAAACCGCTGAACTGGAAGATATCGATCGGCTCATTGCGATGGTTGATGAATTGGATGGCAAGATGCAGCAATTTAAAAGCCGTCCAACAGATGAAGATTAAAATATGGCTTAAGCAGATCCTTTAGTTTGAATGCCATACTTGTATGGGATTTAAAAAATATTGAGCTTTAATTTTAAAAAACGCTGGTTGACTTGTAGAAATCAAGTCAACCAGCGTTTTTATTATTGAGCTCTAAGATATCGTGGCGCGCCTGCATAACTGCATTTATCTGTCCCCCAACCATTAAAAGAATAGCGGAAACGTATAACCACAGCATCAGCATAATTACACCGCCAATTCCTCCATAGGTAGCTGAATAATTGGAAAAGTTATTGATGTAAACTGAAAAACCGAACGATACAGCCAACCAGCCGATTGAAGTAAATGCAGCACCTGCCAGCACTGATTTGAAATTCAACTTGACGTTGGGCGCAGCCCAGTATATTACAGCGGCTACAACGAAGATGATTAAAGGCGGTATTGAAAACCGCAAAGTATTCCAGGTTTCCAGAAAGCCTGCTTCAAGACCAAAAAATGAAAAAATGAAAAGGCCGATCTGATGGCCAAAAATCGGAAGAACCAGCGCAATCAGCAAAATGAAAATCATCAGCACCGTGATGATGATCGACATCCCCCTCGCAATGAGTATCGGCCGGTTTTCTGCAACTCCGTAAGATCTGTTCAATGATTTTATAAGTGAATTCATGCCTAAGCTGGCAGACCAGATGGTTGCGATCAGACCAAAAGAAAGCAGGCTGCGGTTTTCCTGGTTCAATATGTCGTTTAAAGTCTCTTCGATAAGAAGGTATATTTCTCCTGGTACCACGTTTGCCATGAAGTCATATACCTGATTTTCTGCAATATTCAAATAAGGCAATAAAGTAATAAGAAAAATCAGAAGCGGAAATATAGATAACAGGAAAAAGAACGCTAATTGCGCTCCAAGTCCTGTTACATCTACGTCATTGATTCTTTTCCATAATTCCTTCATAAAGCCTGACAAGCTGGTGACGTCATAACTCGGCCCTATAGCTTCTGAACTGTCCGGCTCTGATTTTTGCAAATCTTTCAGGGAATTACTGCTTTTTCCCATATTCCGCATCGCGGTTGGAATTTTTGTTTGAAGAGCTATCATTATCATCTGTCAAAGAAGAAGAAGCAGAAGGATTGTCTTCTTTGAATGCTGATCTTACATCCTGAGTTGAATCTACAACAGCATCTTTTGTATCAATGAAAGCTTCTTTCGTATCCATTGCCATCTCTCTTACTTGAGGAGTCAATTCTTTCAATTCATTGACTTTTTCCCCAACATAAGAGGCGTCTTCGGAAACGCGCTCATAAAGATTCTGGAATCTACTTGCCTGTTGTTGTACGGCTGATTTCAACTCATCTGTGTTGCTGGCATAATATTTGGCGTTATCTGAAACCTTTTTCGATTTCTTCATAACGTCATTGCGTGTGTTGCTGTCAAATAAGGAAATAATAACACCTACTGCTGCTCCTACTAATAATCCTGTCATTAATTTGTTTTGGCTCATCCTGTATTCCTCCCAAAAAATAGTTTGTTCTAACGTGTCTTTTGAATTTTTCCCTAATCCCACTAAATTTAAACTTCTCTATATTTAAATTTTAAAAAACTCTTGACTCAGGCCTCCAACTTTCGGAATATTGTATCAACAGGAGGTGCAAAATTATTTCAGGAAAACAGAAATACATAACTCAAGGGGGATAATTTATGGAAAGAATTGAAGGATTTTTGGGAACCGTCAGCGGGTATGTTTGGGGAGTCCCTCTTTTAATCTTGATTGTCGGAACAGGGATTTACCTGACAATACGTCTTGGCGTCCTGCAGCTCCGATTATTGCCTTACGCACTTAAATTAACTTTTTCCAAAAATACTGATACCGAATCAAAAGGGGATATTTCACATTTCCAGGCTTTATCTACTGCCATGGCAGCCACTGTCGGCACCGGTAATATTGTTGGTGTTGCAACGGCCGTCGTGCTGGGTGGCCCAGGTGCTATCTTCTGGATGTGGCTTTCCGCATTCTTCGGTATGGCCACTAAATACGGAGAAGCCGTATTGGCTGTTAAATATCGCATCACGGATTCACAGGGCCGGATGGCTGGCGGACCGATGTATTATCTTGAGCATGGCCTGAAACAAAAATGGCTTGCTGTCTTATTCGCTATTTTTGGCGCGATTGCCGCATTCGGCATCGGCAATATGACCCAATCCAATTCTGTCGCTTCAATTGTTGACGAGACGTTCGGCTTGGCTCCTTGGGTGACAGGACTTATTCTCACTGTTTTTGCTGCACTGGTTATTTTGGGCGGCATTCAAACAATCGGAAAAGTTACGGCATTGTTTGTACCGATTATGGTTATCTTCTATGTAGCTGCTGGCTTAATCGTCATGATCATGAATATCGACCTGATTCCGGCCGCTTTGGGTACGATTTTCAGCAGCGCATTTACAGGTGAAGCAGCTGCCGGTGGAGCTATAGGTGCTGCAATCCGTTATGGTGTTGCCAGAGGTGTTTTCTCAAACGAAGCTGGTCTGGGTTCAGCTCCGATTGCAGCAGCGGCTGCGAAAACAGATATGCCTGGGCGCCAGGCCTTGGTATCAATGACACAAGTGTTATTCGATACATTAATCGTTTGTTCGATTACGGGTATCACTATTGTAATGTCCGGCCTCTATACAGACAGTGGTCTCGAAGGGGCACCTCTGACCAGTGCCGCATTCGGCCAGTTTCTGGGAGGTTTTGGTCCTTACATCGTGGCAATCGGTTTGATATTCTTTGCCTCTTCAACGATTATCGGCTGGTCCTATTACGGAGAAAAATGTTTCCAGTATTTATTTAAGAACCCTAGCCTTTTAATTGTATATCGAATCGTTTTTGTGGCCTTTGTATTCCTCGGAGCTACTGCATCACTAACCGTCGTCTGGACGTTCTCCGATGTTATGAACGGCTTGATGGCAGTTCCCAACTTAATCGGTCTTCTTGGACTTTCTGGTGTCATCGTTTATGAAACGAAGAGAATAAAAGCGAAGATCAAAGAAGAAAAAGAAGAAAAGACGGCTGAGGCAGCACGTTCAGGCAATTGACATTTTTTTTGATAAGTGAAATGATAGGGCATATGATACCGAAAGGCAGGAATCCATCATGGACTTATCAAAACAGTCTCCTGAAAACGTCAACTTTATGATTGAGGAAATAAAAACAAAATTGCGCATGGTCAATGTGGATGCGATGAAAGCTGAACATTTCAATGCATCGCAGTATGAAGACTTGCGGGATCTTTACGAAATGGTAAAAAAACGTGATAACATCACACCAAATGAAATGCAGGCAATTGCCCAGGAGCTTGGCTCATTAAGAAAATAGGCAAGAAAAAAACCCCCGAAATATATTCGGGGGCTTTTTCATATTGTTTTTTAAAAAATAGAGAAATTGAAATTGTCCAAGAAGCTTCATTGCAAACACCGGCGCAACAATCTTATGCCACTCTTGGCTTCCGGTACTGGGCAATATACCAGCCGCCTTCTTTTATGACGGTATGGATGCCGAGCAATTCGAGGCCGGCCGAATCCC
>CAZGMW010000220.1:0-3826 GCA_964526895.1 uncultured Planococcus sp.
CAGGTCATCGGCGATTAAAATCACTTTTTCCGATATCAGGCCGGGATTTGGAAATTTGACGCCCAATAAGTGGGCTAATACGCGATTCCTGACATCTTTTATATCCGCTGCGCGTTCCTGCATATACTCATTATCCATCGCAGCAAAAATATTCATGAACATCTCTGATACTTCCTGAAGAGCAAATTCTGCATTGACCAAATCATTTTCAATTTTCTCCGTAATTGGGCCGATCAGCTCAGGATCACTCAACACCATAAGATGTGCGCCAAAAATGGCGGCTTCTTTAGGGCCAATTTGTTTTTCTGCCTGTTCTTTTATAAGTTCGAGTTCTTTTGTAGAAATAGCTACAGCCGTATGAAAGCGCTCAACTTCAAGTTCAGGTTTATCGATCGATCTTTTCTTGAATTCTAATGAAGGATTTTCCAAGCGGTAGGTTCTTGCAATGGCAATACCGTCAGAAGCCGCTATTCCATGCAGTTCTTTTGTCATGTGTTCGAAATCCCTTCTGTTTTCATCGCTTCTTCTAATTTTGCAATCGCTTCAGTTTCATCTTCACCATCCGCAGAAATTGTGACGACTGATCCTGATGAAATCCCCAGTGACATGACGCCCAAAATTGACTTCAAATTCACTTTCTTTCCTTTGAACTCCAATGCGATTTCCGATTTGAACTTGCTGGCAGTACCGACCAATGCCGACGCAGGACGGGCGTGCATCCCAGCTTCATCTGTAATTGTAAATTGTTTTTCAGTCATTATATTTCCTCCTAAGAATGGTTTTTGTTCATTTTCATAGTAGCTTAAACCCTTGAAATAAGGGAGAAACTTAAAAAAATGAACGTTTTTGATTGCTTATGAATGATTATGATTGATTTTGGAAGCGATTTCAAGTAATATCTACTTAAATTACAAAAAGCAGGTGATAATTTGTTGACCAATGAGCGCCATGATTACATTTTACAACTGTTGGAAGAAAAGCGGACGGTTAAATTACAGGAATTGGTTGAAAAAACGGATTCTTCGGAATCTACGCTTCGCCGCGATCTGACTGAACTGGAGAGCATGGGGAAATTGGAGCGGGTTTTCGGCGGCGCGACTCTTCCGATACGCAACTTACAGGAACCGAGCATCGCTGATAAATCCACCCGGAACCTAAAAGGAAAAATGTCCATATCAGCTTATGCGGCTTCTTTAGTAAAGGAAGGAGATAGTGTCTTTCTCGATGCGGGCACTACAACTCTGCAAATGATTCCGTTGTTGAAAGAGAAGAACGCCGTCGTCGTGACCAACGGGCTGCCTCTCGCTGTCGCATTGAGCGAAGCAGGTATCACAGCTTATTTGACTGGAGGGCTGTTAAAGCAAAGAACGGGTGCATTTGTAGGAGCCGGCGCTTTGACGGCTCTCGGCAGCTATCATTTCGATATCTGTTTTCTAGGCGCCAATGGATTCCATGTGGATTATGGATATACGACCCCTGATCCTGAAGAAGCCGCGATTAAGAAAAAAGCATCGGAACATGCCAGAAAGACTTATGTGCTGGCAGATCACAGCAAGATGAACCAAGTAAGTTTCGCAACAATCATGGAGCTGCAGTATGCCTCTTTGATTGTCGATCAGCTGCCAACTGACTCCCTCTACGAATTCGAAAAATTAACTTCTGTAAAGGTGGCCGAAGAATGATTTACACATGTACGATATCCCCATCGATCGATTATACGAATTATTTGCCGGAATTTAAGACCGGCGCATTGAATAGAAGTGAAAAAGTCGTCTATTATCCAGGCGGCAAAGGCATCAATGTTTCCCGTGTCTTGAAACGTCTGGGAGTCGACAGCATGGCTTATGGTTTCGCCGGTGGCTTTACAGGCAAGTTTATCCAGGATTTTCTGGCAGGAGAGAGTGTGCGGACTGATTTTATCGACACCGGGCAAATCTCACGAATCAACGTGAAGATCAAATCGGCTGCAGAGACGGAATTGAACGGTCCCGGTCCGAAATTGGAAGACAGGCACTTGGCTGAGTTGAAAGAAAAAGTGAAGAACATCCAATCCGGTGACTGGTTTGTGTTGTCCGGCAGTATACCCGACTCGTTGCCAATTGACTATTTCAAGTCACTGGGTGAAATTTGCAGCATTGCTGGCGCACGTTTCGTTTTGGATACTTCCGGCAACGCCTTGCAGCAATTAATCGACAGCCGGCCTTTCCTGATTAAGCCTAATATTGAAGAGCTGGGTGAATTGTTCCAGACAAAAATAGTAGATGAAAATCATGCTGCAGAATGTGCATACCAGCTTGTCGCCAGAGGAGTATCCAATGTCATTGTGTCCATGGGAGCTGAAGGCGCGCTGTTTATTAATGAACATGAAGCCTATTTTGCTGAAGCGCCTCGTGGAAAAATGATCAATACGGTTGGAGCGGGAGATTCGCTCGTCTCGGGATTCATCGCGGCTCTGTCAAAAGGGAGCAATAAGAAGGAAGCATTCCGCTACGGCATCGCCAGCGGCAGTGCAACTGCCTTCAGTGAGGATTTGTGCAAGAAAGAAGAAACAGAAAGCTTATTGGTACACGTAAAAGTAAGGCCATTTCAAAGACTGGATGTGAAAAAATGAGAATTACAGATTTATTGACAAAAGAAACGATCGCCATGGATTTAAAAGCAGGTTCAAAAGAAGCTGTTATCGATGAATTGGTGAATCAGCTGGATGCAGCAGGAAAGTTAGCGGACAAAGAAACGTTCAAACAAAATATTTTGGCAAGGGAAGCACAAAGTACTACTGGCATCGGAGAAGGAATTGCCATTCCGCATGCGAAGTCTGCAGCAGTCAAATCGCCTGCAATTGCATTTGGACGCTCGCTTGATGGCATTGATTTTGAATCAATGGACAGCCAGCCGGCAAACTTATTCTTCATGATTGCTGCGAGTGAAGGCGCTAATGACGCGCACTTGGAAGCTTTATCAAGATTAGCGACTTTTTTGATGGATGAAAAGTTCAGGGAGAAGATTCTTGCTGCAAACTCAAAAGAAGAAGTGCTGCTTGCTGTATCTGAGAAGGAGACTGAAGTGGAAGGCCCTGAAGATGCAACAGTAACAGATACTGTACCAAATACTGCTGGAAAAAGGATTCTTGCCGTTACAGCTTGTCCCACAGGAATAGCCCATACCTATATGGCCGCTGAAAAATTGAATGAACGTGCAAAAGAACTTGGCATTTCACTGAAAGTCGAAACAAATGGTTCAAGTGGGGCAAAGAATAAGTTGACTGCTGCAGATATTGCGGAAGCGGATGCCATTATCGTGGCTGCTGATACAAAAGTGGATATGGCGCGTTTTGATGGCAAGCCGGTTATTCAAACAGCTGTCGGAAAAGCGATCTATGAAACGGATAACCTCTTAAACCGTGCGGTTACGAACGACGCACCGGTTTACACACATGATAAATCCAAAGATGATGCAACTGAATCTGATTCCAAAGGCGGCTTCTATAAGCATCTAATGAACGGGGTTTCGAATATGCTTCCGTTCGTTGTCGGTGGCGGTATCCTGATTGCGATTTCGTTCTTCTGGGGCATTGAAGCGACAGATCCGACAAGCCCAGATTATAATGCCTTTGCAGCCATGCTCAGTACAATCGGCGGAGGCAACGCCTTCTTCCTTATGGTCCCTGTGCTTGCCGGATTTATCGCAATGAGTATTGCAGATCGGCCAGGTTTTGCACCAGGTATGATCGGCGGCTTGATCGCCATCACGGTTTCCGGCGTGGAAGAAGTAAGTGGCGGTTCCGGTTTCCTTGGTGGTTTGATTGCAGGGTTCCTGGCAGGTTACG
>CAZGMW010000221.1:0-3807 GCA_964526895.1 uncultured Planococcus sp.
AGCGAAGTGCTGAGATCCACTCGGGCGAAGTGCAACGAGTCCGAGTTAGCTCAGCTCGAGCCCCCAGGAAAGCGAAGCTGTTTTGCGTAATATCGGTTTCTTTATTCATTCTTAATAAATGGAAAACAGCCCCCCGAAAAAAATTCGGAGGGCTGTTTCTTTATGCTGTTAAACCGTAGCTGGCTTTTTCTCTTTTTTGATTTGTTTGCTTCGCAATTGGCCACAAGCAGCGTCGATATCCGCGCCTTGTTCATGGCGTACACCGCAATTGATGCCTTTTTTCTTCAATGCATCGTAGAAAGCCGTAATTGCTTCCGGTGTGCTTTGCTGATATTGATCGTGTTCGCTGACCGCATTGTATGGGATCAGGTTAACGTATGAAAGATGGCGTTTGTCTTCAAGCAGCTTCGCTAACTTGTTCGCTTCTTCCACATGGTCATTGACGTCACGCAGCATGATGTATTCGAACGTGATGCGGCGGTTCGATTTTTCCAGGTAATAATCGATCGCAGCCATCAACTTCTCGATTGGGTATGCTTTGTTGATTTTCATGATGCTCGTACGCAATTCATTTGTTGGTGCGTGGATTGAAATTGCCAAGTTGACTTGCAGGCCTTCGTCCGCATAATCGTAGATTTTCGGAACGATTCCGCTTGTTGATACCGTAATGTGGCGTGCTCCGATGGCAAGACCTTTCTGTGAGTTGACCACATGCAGGAAGTCCATCAAGTTTGTGTAGTTATCGAACGGTTCGCCGATACCCATGACAACGATGTGGCTTACGCGCTCTTCTTTTTGCTGAGCATCGAAATGCGCTTGTACTTGCATGATCTGTTCAACAATTTCGCCCGCGTTTAAATCGCGGCTCTTTTTCAAAAGTCCGCTGGCGCAGAAACTGCAGCCGATGTTGCAGCCGACCTGTGTCGTAACACAGACTGAGTTTCCGTATTTGAAACGCATCAAAACAGTTTCGATCAAGTTGCCGTCCTGGAGACGGAAAAGGAATTTGATTGTGCCATCTGCAGATTCTTGTTTTACCGCTTGTTCCAGTGTGCGGATAGCGAAATTATCTTCAAGCAATTGAATAATTTCTTTGCTCAAGTTGTTCATTTCGGAAAACTGCGCTACTCGTTTGATATACAACCAGTCCCACACTTGCTCAGCGCGGTACTTTTTCTGTCCATTTTCAAGGAACCATTCTTTTAGTTGATCTATAGTCAATCCATATATGGAATTTTTCATTATTAGAACCCTCATTTCGGAATTTCACAATTGCTTATTATAATACTAAAGATAAAGCTTGACAACAACTATTTTCGTTTAAACAGAAAAGTCTGCTTTTTAACAGGCTTAAAAGCCTATGCCTGCGGGTATCAGAAATTATAGAGGAGGTTTTACATATGACTTCAACAATTACACATATCGGTCTGGCAGTACCCAAACTCGACCAGGCAATCGACTGGTACAGCAAAGTTTTTGGTTTTTATGTTCTTGCCGGACCTTATGAATTCGATGAAAGGAATGAAGAGCTGTTTTCCATGACACAGGATCTTCAGGGTTCTGAGGTCAAAAAAATGCGGAATGTCCACCTCATGTCCCATAGCGGGGTCGGCATTGAATTATTCGAGTTTCAGCAACCTGATTTCACCGATGAAAAGCCATCAGCTCATACCGGCTTCTTCCATATTTGCCTGATTGTCGAAGATATTGTGGAATCGATTGAAAAAGTTGTGTTTCATGGCGGCAAGCAACGAAGCAAAATCTGGAATGTCAATAAAGGAAAACCGCATTATCTTGTGTATGCCGAAGACCCGTTCGGCCATATCATTGAACTTTATACACGCAGCACAGCGGAAGTATACGGAAATCTATAATAAGGAAAAAGCAGATTCCCTCTATAAAAAGGAATCTGCTTTTTTGGTTTAAATATAAATTTTTCCATACTTTTTTCTAATTTACGCCAAGTGCTTCATTAAAGTGTATTTTCTGCAAACGTCGGGACAGGAAGAAGCCCCTTCTACTTCTCCAGCATACTGCCTGTTTCTGCAAGGCGCTGATGCCACGAAAATGCTTTTTCCAGTACGTGCGGCGTTTGGCCTCCGCGTGTCAGCGCTTCTTCGTAATAACTGGACAATTGCTCCCGGTAAGACGGGTCTGAGCAGTTTTCGATGATCAAACCGGCACGCTCTCTCGGTGCAAGTCCGCGAAGATCAGCGTAACCGTGTTCGGTGATTAGTACGTCCACGTCATGTTCCGTGTGATCGACATGCGTAACAAACGGCACGACACTTGAGATATTGCCGCCTTTGGCTGTCGACTTGGTGACGAAAATCGATAGCCTCGAGTTGCGGGCAAAGTCACCGGATCCGCCGATGCCATTCATCATTTTCGTCCCTGATACATGAGTGGAATTGACGTTTCCATAAATATCAAATTCAAGGGCTGTATTGACCGCAATCAAACCAAGCCGGCGGATGAGTCCTGGGTGGTTTGTGATTTCCTGTGGCCGCAAAACAATTTTATCTTCGTATTTCCTGAAATCCGAATAGACCTGAGCCATCTTTTCTTTGGACAGCGTAATGGCCGAACCGGAAGCGAAACGCAGTATATCTGCGTCAATCAAGTCAAACACAGCATCCTGTAAAACTTCCGAGTACATTTCAAGATCGTGGAATTCGGAATCGATCAGCCCGCGGAGAGCGGAATTGGCTACTGAACCGACACCCGACTGGATCGGCGCCAGTTTTTCCGTCAGCCGCCCGGCTTCGATTTCCGAACGCAGCAATGCGAGAAGATGACTGGAGATTGCTTCTGTTTCACTGTCCGGCGGCACGATTGTCGACGGTGAGTCAATCTGGTCCGTAAAGACGATGCCTTTTATCTTTTCCATATCTACCGGAATTCCCGTGGTCCCAATGCGGTCTGCAACGTGTGTCAACGGAATCGGATTCCGCCCTTCATGAGTCCCCGTGTCATAAATATCATGGAGACGATAAAGCCGCTCCGGCTGCTCCGTATTGATTTCCACGATGACATTTTTGGCATATTGAGCAAAAATCGCAGAGTTCCCTACAGATGTCGTCGGTATGATCATGCCATCTTTCGTAATGGAAATCGCTTCGATGATGGCATAATCGATAGGCGTAATAACACCGTCACGGATCCATTCTGCTGTGTGTGACAAATGATGGTCCGTATACAGGATTTCGCCTTCGTTGATTTTTCTGCGCATCACCGGATCTGACTGAAACGGCAGCCGTTTGTGAACGATGCCGGATTGCGCAAATACAGTATCGATATTCGACCCCAGTGAAGCTCCAGTATAAATGTTCACCTTGAAAGTTTCCGTGTCCGCACGTTTTGCCAATGCCAATGGCACGGCTTTTGCATCCCCCGCCTGTGTAAACCCGCTTAAGCCAAGTGTCATGCCATCCTGGATCCAAGAAGCCGCCTCTTCAGCACTTACTACCCGCTCCTGCAATTTTGGTGCTTTAATCCGTTCAAATCGTTTATCCATTATCCCTCACCTTTCCTTAGCGGAATAAAAACCGTTATTAAATTTACCTATACCCTTTTTAAGGATGCTTAACTACACTATTCGAACAAGCCTTGAACTTCCCTTCTCAATTCACAAATACGTAACAAAATTTAAGTTTTTCCTATAACTTAGAGAGGCGAAGAAGATGAAAAAGGCTCTCCGACAGGCTTTACATAATTATGAGAAAATTCCTTTTATACAATAGTTTCATACCCTATATAAGTTGAACTAATAAACCTCTAGTAGTCGATATTCCGCAAAACAGCTCC
>CAZGMW010000222.1:0-3792 GCA_964526895.1 uncultured Planococcus sp.
TGACTGGCCGGTAAGATAATCGGCTTTTCCATTTACCAGAAAATCTACAGCATCTGCTATATCCTGTGGTTTGCCAAAGCCCAACGGAATTTCATCCCGCAACGAGTCCATTTCATCAGACGTAAATCCGCTATTCATTTTTGTCATGATAAACCCGGGTGCAACGGCGTTGACCCGGGTATTCGAAAAGGCCATTTCTTTTGCGTATGCTTTAACGAAAGACAATTGCGCGCCTTTGACAGCAGAATAGACGGTTTCCATGGAAGCACCGATTTCACCCCAGATTGAAGAGATGAACACAACATACGAGCTTGGATGGCGTTGAAACTTAGGTGAAAGCTGCCGAATCGTCGATACCGGATTTTGAACATGCACTTTCCAAAGATTTTCCATTTCTTCATCACTGGTATCCGATAACATCCGCACCATCGCATGCCCGCTTGCCACGATAACACAGGATACATCAAATACCTGGGCCGTTAATTTTTCGGCTGCGCCTGCTGCTGAAAAATCGGCATGAACTTCGATAAACTCCTGATCAGGATAAGCGTCTGTTAAATAGGACGCCAATTCAGCTGTCGGGTTCGTATTCCAGTGAAGATAAAGTGACCAGCCAGATGACGCAAGTGTACGTGAAATGCTTTCACCAAGCTCTCCGGAAGCCCCCATTACAAGAGCGAATTTCTTCACTCCATGTCCTTCTTAGCGGGAGGAAGAATTGAAAACACGGATTGCTGGCTTTCTGCACTGACTAGCGAAAATGCGGCTTGCAGATCAGCTACTTCGATCCCTTCGAGCGTCGGTACAACATCAAAAAGGTTCATTCCATTAAATGTATAGCGGGTAAACTGATTTGCGATATACTCAGGCGAATTCAATGCGCGAAGGAAAAATCCAATTTTCTTGCGGCGCATGCGATCAAGGTCTGCCTGTCCGAATGGCCATTTCTCAACAGCATTTGCGATTGTGTGTTTTATTTCAGCGGCGAGCGTCTCAGGCTCTGCTGTATCCGATCCGATAATCGCATAGCCGAAGCCATTTTCCAAAGAATAATCAAAAGAATAGGATTCATCGATCCAGTTCTTTTCGTATGCCTGATGATAAAAATCTGAAGTGCGGCCAAACAGCAATTCAAAAGCCAGCTCCGCTGCAAGTTCATGCTTCAGCATTTCTTCACCTTGCAGATCCATTTTCTCGGGTTTAATGCCCACAAATACTTTTGGCTTCTGCACACTCATATTCAAAACGCGTTCCTTGACCGCTACTTCCAATGGTTCTTCAGGGAAAATCCGTTCGATTTCCTGTGCTTCTTCAAAAGTTTTTTGTGACTGGTTATCTTTGATCAGTTTCATCATCGCTTCAGGATCCACAGCTCCAACTACGAATAAAACCATGTTCGAAGGATGGTAAAAAGTGTTATAGCAAGTGTATAAGTGCTCGGCTGTTATATCCTGTATCGAATCCACTGTTCCCGCAATATCGATTTTAACAGGATGGTTTTTGTACATGTTTTCGATGATGCCGAAATACAAACGCCAGTCAGGCTGATCATCATACATTGTGATTTCCTGGGCGATGATGCCTTTCTCTTTTTCCACCGTTTGTTCAGTGAAATAAGGTTCCTGGACAAAATCCAGCAGCGTTTCGATGTTTTCATTTATTTGGCCGGTTGCTGAAAATAGATAAGCTGTCCGTGTAAATGAAGTATACGCGTTCGCGGAAGCTCCTTGCTTGCTGAACTGCTGGAAAATGTCCCCTTCTTCTTTCTCGAACATTTTATGCTCCAGGAAATGGGCGATGCCGTCCGGTACTTTAACCGCTTCTTCCCCGCCACGAGGTACAAAATGATTATCGATCGATCCGTATTTTGTCGTAAATGTCGCAAAGGTTTTAGAGAAACCTTTTTTTGGCAGAATAAAGACTTCCAGCCCATTGTCCAGTTTTTCGTGGTATAAGGTTTCGTCCAATTGTTCGAATTCCACTTTATGCATCAATTTCACTTTCCTTTCCTGACAGGAAATAAGTCATTTCCAGGCTCAGTTGTTTAGCTGCATCAGCTATATCATCTTTGGTGATTTTATTCCATCTGCTGATCAGGTAATCAGGTTCAAAATCCTCTGTCAGCTCCATGTATTGATCGTAAATATCGATTTGTCCGCGCGCAGAATCAAGCGCTTCCGTCAATTGGTTGGTTAAAAGCGCCTTGGTTTGCCCGAACTCGACATCTGTGATATTCCCTTTTTTCACTTCTTCAAGCTGCTCAAGGATCAGCTTCACCGCTTTTTCTTCGAGTTTGCCATCAATTCCAGCCAGTACAAACATCAAGCCGAATTGGGAAGAGTAAGAACTTGATACATAATATGCCATACTCTCTTTTTCACGGATATTCACGAAGAGTTTTGAGTGGGCATAGCCGCCAAAAACTCCATTAAGCAATTGCATTACCGGGAATTTTTCATCGCGGAATGTAACCGGACTGAAGAAAGTCATGTGCAATTTACCTTGTTTCATGTCCTCGAACTCTGCAATTCTTTGCTGGGCTGGTTTTTCAAGTTCCATGGAAGGTGCTGCCGCCGGCTTTTCACGATCAGTAAAGTGGAAATAATCACTAATATAACTTGCAATCAATTCAGGTTTTACATCGCCTACAGCATAGATTTCCACTTCATTGGCTTCAATCATCGTACGGTATTCTTCCATCAGTTTTTCATTCGTGATCTTGTCAACTTCTTCAATTGATCCATTAGCCGGAATGGAAGCAGGGTGTCCAGGCAAAGCGAAATCCATCATCCGCTGCTGGGCATAACGGGTTTTATCATCGAAAATCGATTCGATTCGCTCTTTAACCGCATTTTTTTCGCGCAGAAAAATAGATTCCTTGAAAAGGCCGTGTTCCATATTCGGCTTGAACAGCACAAGATACATCAGATTCAGCACTTTTTCAAGAACGCCTTCTTCTGATAAATATTGATCGTTGACTGTCTCCACATTTAAACTGACGATATGTTCATTGCCGCGTTTGGACGAATCCATGTACAAAGATGTGCCGTACAGATCATCCAGCACCATCCGAAGAGCTGTATGGGATGGATAAACTTCGTTGCTGTGCTGCAGAACATTCGCCAGGATGGACCGTGCTGACGCTTTTTCTTTTGATAATTTATCTTTAAACTTTATTGAAATATTAATGGTTTTGAATTGTGTTGTTTCATTGACGTGGACGTTCACGCCTTTTGCGAGCCTGATAGTTTCAAACATTAATGAATCCCCTCTCATCGTTCATTCTTTTACTATACCGAACCCTTTCCTTTAAATGCAAATAAAGAAAAGCGACGGCGAAGAGATGGCCTAATGTTTATGGGACCATCTCTTTGCGACGAAGCAGCGCAGCGATGCAGGAGCAGCTAGCAAATAAAAGAACAACCAAAAAAAGAGCCGTCGCAATGACGGCTCTTTGATAGCTTGTTGTGAAAGAAAGCTAGGAAACCGATATTCCGCAAAACAGCTCCGCTTTCCTGGTGGCTCGCGCTAAGCTAACTCGGACTCGTTGCACTTCGCCCGAGTGGATCTCAGCACTTCGCTTAGTCACCTGGGAGTCTTCGCTGTTTTGCTCCATATCTCAGAAATACTTTTTATTAAGTAGCAATTTATACAATTCATTTAGAAGTGAGAAAGCCGACAAACAGATTCAGCACCACATCAAAATGAAGCGGCAGGCGGCGACTCCTGCTGGATTCAGAGCGAGTCCTGAGACCCCGCAGGGAGCGTAGCGACTGAGGAGGCTCAGGCAGC
>CAZGMW010000223.1:0-3771 GCA_964526895.1 uncultured Planococcus sp.
GTCAGCGTCACTAATTGAATCAATGTAATTTCCACTTTGTCCAAATATGGTTCGACAAGCTGCTGATGCTCAAATGGCAAATCCGGAATGATGACCGCCGAAACGCGCGCTGCCCGGCATGCTTCCGCAAAACGTTCTGCCCCGTAACGGATGACCGGATTCAAATACGTCATGACGATCAGTGGAATTTCCACATTGAAATCCCAATTTTTCATTTCCAATAAAACCATATCAAGGGTTATTCCTTCGTTCAATGCACGATTGCCCGCTTCTTCGATCACTGGGCCGTCTGCTACAGGATCAGAAAAAGGGATACCGATTTCGATGGCTGTAACGCCTGTTTTTTGCAAGTATTCAACTTGCCCGCGCAGCTTATCCAATCCCCCGTCACCCGCCATTATATAGGCGACAAATGCTTTATCCCCGTTTTCCTTTAAACTCTTCAAGCTTTTCATGCCAGTCCCTCCAATTTTTCCGCGTAGGTCGCCATGTCTTTATCTCCCCGGCCGGATACGCAGATTACCAATATTTCTTCAGGCCCCATTGATGCAGCCGTCTTTTCCGCTTCCGCCACCGCATGCGCCGATTCCAATGCCGGTATGATTCCTTCCAACCTCGATAAACTGATTACCGATGCCAGCGCTTCTTCATCCGTTACCGCTTTATACTCCACACGGCCGATGTCTTCTAGATGGACATGTTCCGGACCGACTCCAGGATAATCCAGACCTGCTGAAATCGAATGCGCCTCCTGGACCTGGCCGTGTTCGTCCTGCAGAATCTTCATATACGCTCCGTGCAATACACCTTCCGTGCCTTTTGTCAGCGTCGCTGCATGCCGAGCCGTGTCGACACCTTCACCTGCTGCCTCTACTCCAATAAGCCGCACGGATTCATCCGCCACAAACGGGTGGAACATGCCGATTGCATTCGACCCACCGCCGACACACGCCAGGATAACATCCGGCAAACGTCCTTCTTTCTCAAGAATCTGTTTGCGCGTCTCCCTGCCGATTACACTTTGGAAATCACGGACCATTGTCGGGAACGGGTGTGGCCCCAGGGCGGAACCGATGAGGTAATGGGTGTCGCCGACATTGGTGACCCAGTAGCGCAAAGCTTCATTTACCGCATCTTTCAAAGTCGCGCTGCCTTTTGTGACACTTTCCACTTTCGCTCCAAGCAGCTTCATTCGAAAAACGTTCAACTGCTGTCTTCTGATATCTTCTTCTCCCATGAAAATGACACATTCCAGATCCAGCAGCGCACAAATCGTAGCGGTTGCCACGCCGTGCTGACCGGCACCGGTTTCCGCGACAATCTTGCGTTTACCCATTTTGATCGCCAGCAAGGCCTGGCCGATTGCATTATTGATTTTATGGGCGCCGGTATGATTCAAATCTTCCCGCTTTAAATACACTTTCGGGCCGCCCCATGCTTCTGTCAGCCTTGCCGCAAAAGTGAGCGGTTGCTCGCGGCCGACGTATTCCTTCAGGTATTTATGATATTCCGCCTGGAATTCGGGATCGCCTTTCGCTTCCGCATAAGCCGCTTCCAATTCTTTTACAGCTTTCATCAATGTCTCCGGCACAAACTGACCGCCGAAACGTCCAAAAAATCCTGTTTCTTTATTCGTTCCCTTTACTTGCTGCATCGAATCACCCTTTACTGTTTTTATAAAACTTTTTATTTTATGAGCATCTTTTTTCCCGTCCGTTTCTACACCACTCGAAACATCCACCATGAACGGAGCCAGAGAACCGATTGCCTCACCAACATTAACAGCGTCCAGGCCACCTGCCACGATCAATTTCCGCCGATCGATCGATGCGTTTTCCAGCAAGCTCCAATCGAAGGTCCTGCCGCTGCCGCCGCGATAATCGATTCCTGGCGCATCCACCAATACATAATCCGCAATCGATTGTTCAAGTTTCTTTACATCCTTTTCATCATGAACTGAAAACGCCTGTATAACTTTTACTGGAATGCTGCGAATAAAATCGTCCGTTTCATCTCCGTGCAATTGAACCATCGACAACGGCACTTTCTGAACCGCATCCAAAATGACATCTAGCTCCGCATTCACGAAAACTCCTATTTTCTCTACTGATTTCGGCAGTCGGGCAGCCAAGCGGGCAGCTTGTTCAACCGATACCCGCCTGCGGCTCGGCGCAAAAACGAAGCCTGCTGCATCAGCTGCAACTGCAGCCTCTACATGTTCCAGTTCCTGCAAGCCGCATATTTTCACTTTCGTCATTTCTTCACCCCCGGTGCTGTCACCGCCGTGATCCAAGCCCCGGCGTCTTCCGAACGCATCAGCGCTTCACCGACCAGAATGCCTGCCGCTCCTTTGCCGAATGCAAATGCAGCGTCGCTTTCAGTAAAAATGCCACTCTCGCTGATCAATAAAGAATTGCTGTCCGCCGGAAAATGTTCGGCAATTTCCGCCGTCTGCTGAAGCGATACTTCGAACGTTTTCAAATTTCGGTTATTAACGCCGATCAATTCGGCTCCCAAGTCCACCGCAACCTGAAGTTCAGCAGGGTCATGCACTTCAACGAGCACTTCCAGCTCCTGGGTCTGTGCGTATGAGAAAAGGCGCTCGAGTTCTTCTTGCCGAAGTGCCGCAACGATCAACAGAATGATCGTCGCACCCGCAGCTTTTGCCCGGTCTATTTGAATTTCATCTACGATAAAGTCTTTACAAAGCACCGGCACCGAAACAAGTTGCGCCACTTTTCTCAAATCCTCAATTGATCCTTTGAAATAGGATTTATCCGTTAAAACGGAGATTGCGGCGGCTCCTGCCTGTTCGTACTGCTTGGCCTGTACTTCCACATCAACATCCAGCCGGATATCACCTTTTGACGGTGAAGCCCGTTTGATTTCGGCGACGACACCAGGTCCTTGTCTCAAACGTTCAGCCAAACGAAATTTCTCGGGAAAAGCATTCCCCTCAATTTGTTCAATCGATGAATAATTTTTAATCTCTTCTCGTTTTGTTTCAATGATTTTATCCAATATATTCATACCAATACCCCCACTGCCTGGCGATGCGCTTCAAATACACGGCCTGTTTCTCCGGAAAGGATGGATTTTCTTGCTGCATGTACGCCTTCCGCAATCGTTCCAGCTTTGCCACTCGCGAAAAGTGCAACTCCGGCATTCAGCGCTACTGTATCCAGGTATGCATTTTCGCGTCCTTCCAGCACTTCCATAAAAATCGCAGCGTTGCGCTTTGCGTCTCCGCCTCTGATTGCTTCGATTGGAGCCAACTTCAAGCCCGCTTCTTCGGGATGGAACTGAATCGAGTTTTTGCCCGTTTCATCAAAAAACAATAATTCATTGGCACCTGCCAGCGAAAGCTCATCCATCCCGCCTGCTCCGTGGACCATCACGCCCCGGTTTCTGCCGAGCCGCAGCAATGCATCGGCCATCGGTTCCAGCATGTCCTTCCGGTACACGCCGGTCATCTGCACTTCAATCGGGAGCGGATTGGCAAGGGGACCGACCAGATTAAAAATCGTCGGAGTGGCAATCTCTTTCCGCACTTCGCGCAATTTTCCAAGTGCCGGGTGGATGGCAGGAGCGAATAAAAACGCAATTCCCGTCTGATCAATCAAATCAGGAATAGTTGCCGGATCAGCCGTCGTCCCAATTCCCAGTTCTTCCAACACATCTGCGCTGCCTGTCTTGCTTGAAACGCTGCGGTTCCCGTGCTTGGCGACTTTCATGCCGCAGCCCGCAAGCACAAAAGCCGGCAGTGTGCTG
>CAZGMW010000224.1:0-3736 GCA_964526895.1 uncultured Planococcus sp.
TTGTTTTGGGTGGTAATGTCCATATTACTTTGGGGAGGCTGTATTTTAACCGAGAATAAGCGGACGAATTGGTGGAAATATCTTGTGGTCTATGTCTCGGTTATCGTTGTTGCAATCTTTATATTCTGATTTGATTTTAAAAGTATATCTCTCTAAAATATTTAAAGCCTTTGGGCTGATTTGATTCATAGCTTTTTGCTGTGGTGATCAATCATCCTAGGGGCTTTTTGTGTTTCTGGATGTTTGTTGAGAGCCGCCATTACGTAAATCGGAGATAAGAATGATGTTGTGGCAGAGTGTCTTCGGCCAATTGACTGCCCCCAAGCCTTCCTGTATATTGAAAAAGTAATTAATTGTCAGAAAAGTTAAACAGAAGCGTATTCACTATTAGTTCCAGGGAGGTCCGCCATGTACGAAAAAATGATTGAGCCCCGTGTATCGGAAACGGACGGAGTGGGGCATATCAATAATACGACGGTGCCGGTATGGTTTGAAGCGGCGCGGAATGAGATTTTCAAGCTGTTTACGCCGGACCATTCATTTAAGAACTGGAAGATGATCATCTTGAATATGAATGTGGCGTATAAGAGCCAGATTTATTTTGGGCACGATGTGCTGATTAAAACCTGGGTGAGCCGCATCGGCAATTCGAGTCTGGAGCTGTATGAAGAGATTTGGCAAAACGATATTTTATGCGCGGAGGGCAAGGTCACATATGTGAATTTTAATCTGGAGGCGCAGAAAGCGGAGCGGATACCGGATTCGATTCGGGAAGAGCTTCAGAAGCATTTATTACATAATGAAAAAGATGAAGAAGAATAGCATTTATTTTCTGGAGAAAGGGGAATTGGCATGACGAAGAATTTTGAAGGACGCACAGCACTGGTTACGGGAGGAAGCAGAGGGATAGGCAGGCAAATCGCCGAACGGTTTGCGGAAGAAGGAGCGAATGTTGCGATCATCGATATCAACGAGGAAGCGCTGGCCACTGCGAAAGACGAGTTGGAGGCAAAAGGCTATTCCGTTTATGTGAAAGCGGCGAGTGTCACGGAAAAGGAACAAGTGGAAGAAACGATGGCGGAAGTGAACGAGCAGTTCGGCTCCATCGATATTCTGGTCAATAATGCAGGCGTCATCCGGGACAATATGCTGTTCAAGATGACGGATGAAGACTGGCTGACGGTTATGGATGTGCATTTGAAAGGCGCATTTTACGCGACGCGTGCAGCGCAGAAATACATGATTGATAAGAAGTACGGCAGAATCATCAATATTTCCTCGACTTCGGCATTAGGCAATCGAGGGCAGGCGAATTATGCGACTGCCAAAGCGGGACTTCAAGGCTTCACGAAGACGCTGGCCATTGAACTCGGCAAATTCGGGGTGACGGCGAACGCAGTGGCGCCAGGCTTTATCGAAACGGATATGACAATAGCGACGGCGGAGCGCATGGGCGTGCCGTTTGACGGCTTCGTCCAGGCGAACGTGGCAATGATTCCTGTCGGCAGAAGCGGCAAGCCGGAAGACATCGCGAACGCCGTAGCGTTTTTCGCGGATGAACGTTCTTCTTTTGTATCAGGCCAGGTGCTGTATGTCGCGGGCGGACCGAAGGACTAAGAGAGGGGATGCGGGAATGCTGAAAGAAATGATCGGCAGAAAATCCGAAAAAACGAAAAATGTGATTGAACGGGGAGCGGTCAAGAAATTCGCGGAAGCGATAGGAGATGCTTCGCCGCTATTCACTGATGAAAAAGCGGGGAGAAGGTCTGTTTACGGCAGAAACATTGCGCCTGCCACGTTCCCGGTCACTTTCGACAGCGGTTCGATTCCCGGACTCAATCTGCCATCTAAAGGATTGATCCACGGCGAGCAGAAATATGTCTATACCCGTCCGCTGTTTGTCGGTGAAGAAGTCTATTGCTGGATCGAAGTAAAAGAGTATTACGAGCGGACCGGCAGTTTCGGCAAGATGGGCTTTCTTATTGTGGTTCTTTACGGAGAAGATGCAGAAGGTGAGCTGCTCTTTTCGGAAGAGCGTGTGATCATCATCAATGAAGCTGCCCGGAAGGAGATGGAACGATGAACCGGATCGGACAGATGGAAGTTGGAGAGACGCTGCCTGTGATTGGATTGGAGCCGGTATCGCGTTTGGATCTCATTAAGTATGCTGGAGCTTCCGGCGATTTTAATCCCATACATACGATTGACGAAGAGGCAAAACGCGCAGGGCTTCCCGGCATTATCGCACACGGCATGTGGACGATGGGGAATCTGGCGAAACTTTTCACTCCTTATTTGGGGGAAGGTTTTATTGAGACCTATTCGATCCGGTTCAAAGGAATGGTGTTTCTGGGGGATGTTGTTTCGCTGCAGGCAGAGTTGAAAGAGAAGGAAGATAAAAGGCTGATTTTTGAAGTTGCGGCTGTCAATCAGGATGAAAAAAACGTGTTGGTCGGCAGTCTGACTTTTACTTTGCTTGATCATCAGCCGCCAGCTGCCGAAAGGAGCTGATCACATGGCCTCTAAGATTACGTTCACACCTCTCAGCTACACGGGCTGGGGCGCGCTCGATCATTTGATGGATGAAGTAGAACGGTTTGATGCGAAGAAAATTCTCATCGTGACAGATCCATTGCTGGAGAAGCTGGGAATTACGGATAAAGTTGTGGAGCCGCTGGAAGCCGCCGGAATTCAGGCGGAACTGTATACGGAAGTCGTACCGGAGCCGCCGCTTGAAGTGGGTGAAAAACTGGTGCGGTTTACGCGGGAGCGGGAATTCGATCTGGTCATTGGACTCGGCGGGGGAAGCGCGCTCGATTTGGCTAAGCTCGCCGCTGTCCTGGCGACGCATGAAGGCGACGTGGCGGATTATTTGAATCTGACGGGGAAACGTTCGTTGACGCATAAAGGGTTACCGAAAATTTTGATACCGACGACTTCCGGCACGGGTTCGGAAGTGACGAATATTGCGGTTCTTTCGCTGGCGACGACGAAAGACGTGGTGACGCACGATTATTTATTGCCCGATGCGGCCATTGTCGATCCGGCGCTGACGGTTTCATTGCCCCCTAAAGTGACGGCCGCTACCGGAATCGATGCATTGACCCACGCCATTGAAGCTTATGTGTCTGTGAATGCCAATCCGGTTACCGACGGACTTGCACTGCAGGCTATCCGGTTGATTTCGGGTTCAATTCGCACGGCGGTTTCGGATGGTGAAAATAAAGAAGCGCGGTCGGATATGAGTTACGGGAGTTATCTTGCTGGATTGGCCTTTTTTAACGCAGGCGTAGCGGGCGTGCATGCACTGGCTTATCCACTGGGCGGGCAGTTCCATATTGCCCACGGCGAATCAAATGCTGTGCTGTTGCCCTATGTGATGGGCTATATCCGTTCAAGTTGTGAAAAACGGATGCGCGACATTTATGTAGCGATGGGCTTTCCCTTATCGGACCAGCATAATGGCGGGGATTCCGTGAAATGTGTGGAAGAGCTGAAGCGCCTCGTCGCGGATGTCGGCATCCCGCTGTCGCTGCAAGGTTTCGGCATCACCGAAGAAGCGCTGGAAAGCCTGACGGATGACGCGGTCAAACAGCAACGCCTCCTGGCAAGAAGCCCGATGCAATTGGAACGGGACGATATCTATGCGATCTACCGCAATGCATATGAAGGTAGAGTGAGAGAGAAGAATGAGTAAAGGAGTGCACATTGAATTTGTGCACTCCTTTTTTTGATG
>CAZGMW010000225.1:0-3730 GCA_964526895.1 uncultured Planococcus sp.
TTTGCGGATCGGTGTCGAATGCGAATATTCTTCGCCTTCGTAATTTTCACGAAGGTCTGTGTGCGCGTCGAAATGGATGATTGCCAGGTCGTCGTATTTGCTGGCGACAGCTCTCATCACCGGCAATGACACCAAATGCTCGCCGCCCATGCCCATCGGAATTTTGTCATCGGCTAAAAGCGTGTGGACATACGTCTCGATTTCGAGCAGCGATTTTTCCGGATTGCCGAAAGGCAGCGGGATATCGCCTGCATCAAAGAATTTCACTTCATGCAGTTCGCGGTCAAGATACGGGCTGTATTCTTCCAGTCCGATTGACACTTCACGGATTTTATTCGGGCCGAAACGGGAACCGGGACGGTAGCTGACTGTCCAGTCCATCGGCATGCCGTACAAAACCGCTTTTGACTCATCGTAATTCGGGTGGCTGCCAATAAAAACTTTGCCTGAATAAGTTTCGTCGAATCTCATTTTTATTCGCCTGCCAAATCTTTCACGAATTTAGGGAGCGCAAATGCCGCGTTGTGCAGCTCTTTCGTGTAGTATTTTGTTTCGATTTCATGGAAACGCTCAGCCGGAACAGAGAGCGGATCGTATTTCTTCGAACCGATCGTGAAAGCCCACAGGCCGCTCGGGTACGTCGGAATGTTTGCGAGATACAAGTTCGTAATCGGGAAAATTTCGCGGACGTCACTCTGCACCTGTTTGATCAAATCGCCTTTGAACCAAGGGTTGTCAGACTGTGCCACAAAAATGCCGTCTTCTTTCAATGCTTTTGAAATACCGGCATAAAAGCCTTTGGAGAATAAATTCACCGCAGGGCCGACCGGTTCAGTCGAGTCAACCATAATAACGTCGTATTCGTTATCAGATTCCGCGATGTGCATGAAGCCGTCTCCGACAATCACTTCCACGCGCGCATCTTCAAGGCCTGATGCAATCGATGGCAGGAATTTCTTCGAGTACTCAATCACTTTGCCGTCGATATCGACCAGTGTCGCTTTTTTCACAGAAGGGTGTTTCAAAACTTCACGGATAACGCCGCCGTCACCGCCGCCGACAACCAAAACGTTTTCCGGGTTCGGATGCGTGAACAATGGTACGTGCGCCACCATTTCATGGTAGACGAATTCGTCTTTTTCAGATGTCATGACCATGCCGTCAAGGAACAGCATATTGCCCCATTCAGCGGTTTCAGCCATCTCCAAATATTGAAAATCCGTTTGCTCCGTGTGTAGCGTTTTGTTAATTTTCATCGTAATACCGAAATTCTCAGTCTGCTTTTCTGTGTACCAGAATCCTGCCATCTATAATCAAACTCCTTTATCTCTTATAGTAATCACTTAAAAAAGTATAAGTGTTTTGGACGAAAGTGCAATACAAATTTTCACACAGTTTTCTTTACCCGACTCGCATAATATTATTCAGGAAATTAAAAAGGCTTTCTGCACAGAGAATATTTCCCTGCACAGAAAACCTTTTTAATCCTGATAAGCGAAGAAAGTGACATGAGGCATTGGGCTTGGGTTTACTCACAATCGCTCACGCCACTTGCTTGCCGACAGGTGTCCTAGCTTTCTATTGAAAAGCTGTACCCTTAGTGTACTGCGTTTTGACCGCAACTTCAACTGCCTGTTATACCCATTTTAAAAAGTCATCGTTTGTTCAAAGATGTTAAGAAAATGTTCTTCACAGCAAATAAATGACTTCCTATTTTTTATCCTTTGTGAATAGGTTATGAAGAAGATATTATATCAATCAAACATTTCGCCGATAATTCTTATTAAAAAGCCATTCTGACACAATATTTTCCGATTAAAAAACTTCAACCATTAATGGCTGAAGTTTTTCTTCTTTTCATTTATACGTCAAGCTCATTATGCAATTGCTCAGAACTGCGCTGCCACATTTCAGGATTATGGCTCCGTAAATATTCAGCGAGCACGCGTTTTGATGGTGCGTCCATGTTGTCGATCAGAATTTTGCGCTTCATCGATTTGTCCATGCGGTTTACGTGGTCAGCCAGAATCTTGTAGCCACGGCGTTTTTCACGGTTGACCACCATTTCGCAAGCCGTCACTCCCGCATAATATGGGCCTTCCGGATTGAAATCGATGGTAATCCAGATCAGCCAGTAATCTTTACCGCCTTCCGAGTCTTCGCGATTGACGGTGAATTTGATGCCTTTCTCCACTTGGCTGCGCGCATGCATTGCACCGATATCGATGAACGCTTCCTGTTCAGAAACGTCGATAAACAGCGGTGACACGTTTTCCAGGGAAAGAGATCCGATGCCGTAGCCTTTATGGCCGTCTGTCGGGGCATCTTTTATGATGGTGAATCCAACTTTTTGTTTTGGTTTTTCATTGTTCGACATGTGTACATTCCCTCCATTCTGCTATGATAAGGCTAACCCAAAGAAAAGGAGCTGTGTCCATTATGCCATACGTAACAGTCAAAATGCTCGAAGGACGGACGGAAGACCAGAAACGCGCGCTTGTCGAGAAAGTCACGGAAGCTGTTTCCGAAACAACCGGTGCACCAATCGAGAACGTTGTCGTTTTCATCGAAGACATGAAAAAGAGCGATTACGGGACAAAAGGTAAACTGTTTTCAGACCAGTAAAATTGGATTCAAAATCTCAGGCTTCCTCTACGGAAGTCTTTTTATTTTATGTAAGTTGAAGAGAATAATTTACATAACCGATATTCCGCAAAACAGCTTCGCTTGCCTGGGGGCTCGCGCTAAGCTAACTCGGTCTCGTTACACTTCGCCCGAGTGGATCTCAGCACTTCGCTTGATCCCCTGGGCGTCTTCGCTGTTTTGCTACATATCTCTGATACTTTCTCAGCTAAAGCTAATCTCTTAACGAAGAAGCATTTAATGCTAGTTCTTCGATTCAACTTATACAGTTAAAATCTAATGCTTCAATTCCTCTATAAAAGCAAATGCTTCCGCAATCTCTGCAGGTGTGAAATTTAGTTTTCCTTTGACGCTGTGGAGTTTTGCAACCTGTTCATCCCGCTCCAAATCATCAAAGAACAGCAAAGTTGCTGTCAGTTCCAGGAATCTGGCGCTTTTGCCATTCAGTTTTACAGCATGATCGGCATCGGCCAAGGAAGGCTTACCGACTGCATTGCAGAATTCGAGGCCTTCCGCCGTCACTGTATACCGGTATTGTACATAGGAGCTTTTATCTTCCTTTTGTTCAAGAATGAACCCCATATCGCAAAGTTCTTCCATGCGTGCTGTCAGTTCCTCTGAATACGGGCCGTAAATATGGAATTCGTATTTTTCCTGAAACGGCACACCGATTTTCTTCAGTATGTATATCATCTTCTGCAATTTCTTGCGTCCGGTTACACCTTCCGCCGTGGAGATGAAATCCACTATTTTTGCGTGTTCCTGGAGCAATCAAACCCCTCCTTCTCTTAATAACTCAAGTATTTGCTGTTTTATTTCCTTCTTCTTGCCATCAATCAATAATTCCGCAGGGAAATATAATTTATAATCAGTGCGGCGCTTGCCTGAAATGCCATCGACAATCTGGGACAGGCGCGACAATTCCTTGATGTCGCCATTCGGCATCAACAGGTGGATCGGGAGGCGCTCTTCTTCCTCACCCGGTCGGTAAAAGTCGTAAGGCAAATCCGAAGTGGAATCATCGATCAAGTAATACTCCGGATCGATGCCTGCTTTCTGGAATAATTGAGCCAGTTCGCCCAATTTT